>WYEI01000311.1 GCA_009903905.1 Pyrobaculum sp.
CGCCCTCGGCATATAGACGCTCCGCATTTCGCAGAAACGCCTCAGCCCTAAGTCTGAGGAGCTCAGCCTCTTCAAAACTCATAACAAAAACATGTCGCATAAACTCTTTATATCTTTCAGCTCCCGGAACTGCAATTTGTCGACGCCCCGAAGATGGGGCGCGCGCATAAACCAGCAGAGTGGGGCTTTGCGACATGTGCGTAAAAAACTATATACCTCCCAAGTTACTTGGGAGGTATGTTGTTTAGGGAGGGGCCTGTGGATAGGCCTGAGGAGCTTTTTGACAGAGAGGAGGAGTTTAAAGAGCTTAGGGATGCGCTGAACGGCAGGAGGCTTGTGCTTCTGCTTGGGGTGCGGCGGGTGGGGAAGACGTCGCTGGCTCGGGCGGCTACCTACGACAGGGCTCGGGTGTATGTAGACCTCAGGGAGTTCGAGTGGAGGCAGTACGTCACCTGGGACGACTTCTATGCCGCGTTGCGGACGGCTTTGCCCAGGTCGAAAAAGGCGCTGGATCTGCTGTCGCGCATCTCGGGCGTTTCAGTAGCCGGCTTTACGGTGGAGTTTGCCAGGGGGCGGGGGAGGCCTCCCCTGCCTGAGGTCCTCAGGGCGCTTGACGAGTGGGCGGCTGCGGAGTCTAGGCGGCTGGTGGTGGTGATAGACGAGGCGCAGGAGCTCTACAAGCTGAAGGGCGGCTCCTTTACGCCGGTGCTGGGGTGGGCCTACGACAACCTTGACAACGTCGTCTTCCTCCTCACCGGCTCTAAGGTGGGTCTCGTGCATAGACTCCTCCGGCTTGACGACCCCGAGTCCCCCCTCTACGGGCGGTACGTCCACGTCATCAAGTTAAGCCCCCTCCCCAGGGAGAGGGCCTTGGAGTTCTTGGCGAGGGGCTTCGCGGAGTCCGGCGTCGTGTACAGCCCCCCGTTGCTCGAAGCCGCCGTGGACTACCTAGACGGCGTAATTGGGTGGCTCTCCTACCTCGGCCTAGAGGCGACGAGGGCTGGCAGGCTGACGGAGGAGCTCCTCAGAGAGGTCGTGGAGAAGGCAGCCCGCCTGGCCTGGGGCGAGTTCTGCAACTTCGTGAAGCTCAGAGGCACCGCTAGGTATCTCCACATAGTCCACGTGGCGGCTGAAGGCGTCACGTGGTCCGAGGTGAAGAGGTATCTAGAGATCAGAGAGGGTCTCATCAACGACGCCGAGCTGAACCGGCTGCTTAAGTCGCTAGTTGAGGAGGGGTGGCTGGAAAAGGGGGAGGTTTACCGGCTGACGGACCCCCTCATGAGGTATGCGGCGAAAAACGGGTGGAGGTGTTAACCCCGCAGTATCTTCATCCT
The DNA here is from genome assembly GCA_009903905.1 of Pyrobaculum sp. The sequence continues at coordinate 1,335 of WYEI01000311.1, forward strand.
CGACACGGCCTCCTTCACCTCTTCTATCGACGCCTCGTCCTCTATAGTGGAGATGTCCCCCACGGCCTCGCCTGTCCACACCCTCTTCAGCACCCTCCTCATTATCTTGCCGGAGCGCGTCCTGGGCAACATGTTTACGAACTCCAAGCCGGCAAACACGGCGATGGGGCCGAAGGTCTTCCGCACATGTTCAATAAGCTCCTTGCGGAGGCTATCTGAGGGTGTCCAGCCGGGCCTGAGGACCACGAAGGCGGCTATGGCCTCTCCTCTTATGGGGTCCGGCACGCCGATGACCGCGGCCTCGGCCACGGCGGGGTGCGTCAGCAGGGCAGACTCCACCTCTATGGTGCCGATGCGGTGGCCTGCGATTTTTATCACTTCGTCAGCCCTTCCGCCGAACCAGACGTAGCCATCCTCGTCTATGTGGGCCGCGTCGCCGGTGTAATACACCAGCTTCCCTTCGTACCGCTCCCAGTAGTCCGCCGTGTACCTCCTGTGGTCTTTCCACAACGTGGGCGTCATGCCGGGGAACGGGCGCTTTATGATAAGCGTCCCCTTCTGGCCGGGCGGCAGTGAGTTGCCCTTCTCGTCCACCACCTCCACCTCGACGCCGGGGAGGGGGACGCCGGCCGACCCGGGCTTTATAGACATAAACTCCAGGCCGTAGGGCACGTCTTTCACCAAGGCGTAGTAGTAGCCTATCGCGGGGCCGCTGAGCTCGGTCTGCCACCAGTGGTCTATCACCGGAACCCGCCTCTGGAAGACGTCTTCGTACAGCCATCTCCAGACCTCGGGGTTGAGCACCTCTCCGGCGGTCACCACTCTCTTGACGCTACTGAGGTCGTGGCGCCTGGCGTACTGCACTCCCAGCCTCATCAACATCCTGGCCGCCGTCGGCGACGTCCATATAAGGGTCGGCTTGTACCTCTCCACTATTTCCCAGAAGACGTCGGGCTTGGGGGAGTCTATGACGCCGTCGAGAAGCACCGACGTCGCGCCCATTATGGTGGGGGCAAACACGATGTAGCTCTGGCCCACGATCCATCCGATGTCGCTGGTGTTTAAGATCACGTCGTCGCTGGAGAGCCCGTACACCAGCAACGCGCCGTGGACTATCCAGACTTGGTACCCCCCGTGGACGTGGACCACCGGCTTAGGCTTGGCTGTGGTGCCCGACGTAGGCAAGACGAAAAGCGGCTCGTTGGCCTCTACGAACTCGGCGGCGCAGTCGCCATACTTCCCCAACTCCAGAAACTCCTCAAGCCACAGATCCCGGCCCCTCTCCATAGGCGGCTCCTTCTCGTCGGCCACCGCCCTCCGCACAGCCACCATCTGCGGCCGCCACTGAGACATCTTGAGGGCCTCGTCGATGTTCTCCTTAAGCGGGATTTTCCTCCCCCTCCGCACCGAGTAGTCCTGGGTGAAGATTATCTTGGGCTCCGCGAGCTCTACGCGGTCGGCCACGGCCTTGGGGGAGAAGCCGGCGAAGACCGTGCTGGATACGGCGCCGATCCTCGCCGCGGCGAGGATGGCGGCTACCGCCTCCACCGTGTTGGGCATGTAAAGAAGCACGGCATCCCCCCTCCTGACCCCGGCGCCCCTCATCGCCGCGCTTAACCTACACGCCAATTCATACAGCTCCCTGTAGGACACCCTCCTCTCGACGCCCACCTCGGGGTTAACGTAGATATATGCGGTCTTGTCGCCGAAGCGCCCCACCTTGTAATCTACGGCGCTGTACCCGGCGTTTGTGTAGCCGCCCACAAACCACCTAAACGGCGACGGAGGCGACCACTCGAAAATCTTCTCAGGCGGCTTGGCCCAGTATATGAGGTGCCGCGTCTTCTCTATAAATTCACGCCAATAGCCCTCGGGGTCGGCAAGCCATTTCCTATATACAACAACCATAAAAAGAGAACTAAGAGAAAATAAAAATTTTTCTATTTAGTCTCTTTTATTTTAAAAGCCGCACCAAGTCTCTGAGTGAAACCACGCCGACGACCCTACCCCGCTCCGCAATTACCAAGTGTCTAATCTTGTTCTCCGCCATTAGGTCAGCCGCCTCCACCACCGACTTTTCCGGCTCTATCGTGATTACTTTCTTGGTGGCGATTTTCTCCAGCGGAGTATTAAGCGGCATCCCAGAGGCAAGCGCCTTCACTACGTCGCGCTCCGATGCCACTCCGACGGGTTTGTCTCCATCCGTCAACACCACAAAGCCTATGTTCTTCTCCGCCATTATCCTCGCCGCGTCTGCAAGAGTGGTTTGCGGATACAGCGTGACGGGCGGCGACTTCATCACCTCCTTAACGGCCTTCGCAGAGAGCTTCCTCCGCGTCTCCACATCCTCCACGAGGAGCCTCTCGCCGAATATGTCGCGGGCGGAGACGTAGCCGGCTACGG
>WYEI01000086.1 GCA_009903905.1 Pyrobaculum sp.
GGCGGTACGGCACGGAGGAGGTGCGCAGGTTCTTCACGCCGCAGGCCGTTATCGACACCTACGTGGAGGTGGAGAGGGCCCTCGTCTGCGCCCTTGAGGAGCTGGGCGTGGCGGAGAGGGGCTGTTGCGACGCCGTATCGCGTGTGAGGGTAGACGCGGAGGAGGTGTACAAGCTGGAGCGCGAGACGGGACACGACGTCTTGAGCCTGGTCCTCCTCCTGGAGCAGAGGAGCGGATGCCGCTTCGTCCACTACGGCGCCACCTCCAACGACGTAATAGACACCGCCTGGGCCCTGCTAATACGCCGCGCCCTCTCCGCGATCAAGAAGAAGATAAATGAGGCCGGGGCGGAGCTGGCGAGCCTCGCCAGGAGGTACAAGGGGCTCGTCGCGGTGGGCCGCACCCACGGCCAGTGGGCGGAGCCCATAACCCTCGGCTTCAAGTTCGCCAACTACTACTACGAGCTTCATCTGGCGTGTCGACACATGGCGCTGGCGGAGGACATGATCAAGGCTAAGATAGGCGGGGCCGTCGGCACCATGGCGGCGTGGGGCGAGCTGGGGCCCGAGGTCAGGAGGCGCATCGCCGAGAAGCTCGGCGTGCCCTTCCACGTCATCTCCACACAGGTGGCCCCCCGTGAGACCTTCGCCGTTTTGGCCTCGGCGCTGGCCGTGCTTGCCGCAGTCTTCGAGAGGCTCGCCACGGAGATCAGGGAGCTTTCCCGGCCAGAAATAGGCGAGGTGGTGGAGAGGGGAGGCGGTTCCTCCGCCATGCCCCACAAGGCGAACCCCACGGCCTCGGAGAGGGTGGTGAGCCTCGCCAGATACGTCAGAGCCCTTACAGTAGTCGCGCTGGAGAACGTGGCGCTTTGGCACGAACGCGACCTCACCAACTCCGCCAACGAGAGGATCTGGATACCCGAAGCCCTCCTAGCCGTCGACGAGATCCTCACCACCGCGGCCAAGACCCTCCGCACGGTCCACATAGACGAGGAAAGGATAAGAGACAACCTAGAGAAGGCCCTCCCCTACATACTCACCGAGTTCCACATGAACCGCATGATTAGAGAGGGCGCGCCCCGCGCCGAGGCCTACAAAAAGGCTAGAGATATACGCACCATCACACACGAATACGAGAAGTGGCCTATAGAAAAGCTGATAGAAGACGCCCTATCGCTGCCGCTGTGCACCTAGCCTCCGCCACGACCAACCCAACACCCGGCGCACGGCCTGCAACTGTGTTATTCAAAGTTGAGACGCAGGTTTTGCGGAACCGAAATGTCTTACGAGCTCCAGCAGTAGCTTTTGGATCTCCAAGAGGGTGGTCTGGACGGCGTCTATCCTCTTAGCCAAGTCGTCTATCCTCTTATTCGTCTCGTCTATTCTCGCCGAAAGTGACTTAACAACATCGTCTATCCTCTTGTTTGTTTCGTCTATTCTGTGGTCTAGTCTTGCTATGTCGGCTCTTATTTCTTTCAAGTCGCTTACAATGGTGCCGAGGTAGAGGACGAGTACGTCTTCAGTAGACAGCTTCTTACCCTCCCTTCTTGCCCAAGACATGCTCCACAGCCATCTTCAACGCATCGTAAGCAATGCTGGAGGCATCACCCACGAGACCGCCTCCAGTCAAGTATAAAAACGTTGTGCACATCGGCGTAGCTAGCAAGGTGGCTAAAAGTTCTGACGTACTACGCTGTTTCAATCAACATGGCAACGTGTAGACATGTGGCGTGAAGTCATCGTATAACATACGACCGTCAGCGAGACGGTCCGATGAAGGGAGAAGTAGAGTTTGTCCATTGGGCGTCTCAGCGCTGGATGTGCAGGCAAGAGATTGCTACCCCTCGCCTCGACGTCTTACGCGGCGGAAAACATGTTGATGCACGGACCTACACGCCGCGAACACGTAGAGGAGATGAGCATTATTCAAGCCGCAACGCCCTTCTTTCCATATCAACTACGGCAATAGGCTAATTCATTTACGCTATTTGTACAAGAGAAAAAAAATAGGGGAAAGTTTGGTACCATATGCCACGTCAAACATTAATAGCCACGGCGCTTCTAATAGGCATCTCGATGCTGGCGATGGCGGCTGTCGTCGAATTCTACAGCGAAGATGTACGCCACCATTGCTTAGGTCCAGACTGCGTAATTGGCAAAGCCTACCAGAAGACCTGGACAAAGGTAGGGTATGACGATATTGCTCGTAGAGTAGTCGCCCACAGTGGTGCCGCGTACTTTGACTCAGGGGGCATATACTACTACAGGATACAAGTCCAAGCACATCCAGCCACAGCTCAATGTGTTGGCGATCGTTGGAGCGGCTACCGGTGGATGAGAATGGACTACGACATATTAGATTGGTATGCTGTTGGGCTTTATGCTTTTACATGGACTACGGTAAGTTCGATAGAAGTAAATGCGTGTTGATATGATGAGCAGGGGTGTTTGGCTTGTCGCCGCGGCGACCGTGTTGGTGGCGCTTGTGGTCTTTGCTGTTTGGCTGGCGGAGGTGGCTTCCCGTCCTCCTAAGCCTCTTGTCCCCATTACCAACGGCACTTTCACTGCGTCGTACAACGCAACGGTTATTTGTGGCGGCGGGAGGAAGACGTGGGATTTGACTCTTGTGTATCGCAACGGCAAGTTGATCAGGGCGATGCTAGACGGCCGCGAGATCCCCTTGGCCGTGTTTAAATACCCGCATGAATACAGCTACGTAGGGGAGTTGTTGCTGGACTTAAACAGAATTAAAGAGGTAAACAACAAAACGCTTAAGCCCCTGGGGGGCATAATCAACAAGCGTATCGCACATCCCGTGCCTCTTGCCGACTCGCCGCTTGCGCCCCGTTCCAGACTATTCGTCACGACGAGCTTCAACTACTCTAGGCTGGTGATTGAGGGCCACGGCGAGGTGCGTAACGGCACCGTCAATGCCTTGTTGATATTCGACTATGAGGCGGGCGTCCCCTACTTATTCATAATCAGCACGATTCACGCGTCTATGAGAGAGTTTTGCGGCACTTCGTTTGCATACATTGTTGCATATCTGAGGGAGGTTAAGTAAGTCTTTTTTTTAACCCCCTCTTTTTCTCTGTGTTGGTTGGGGTTGTGGACTATACGGTGGGCAACTTGGGTAGTGTGTTAAACGCCTTGAGGAGGGCCGGCGCGGAGCCGCGGGTGGTTAGGCGGCCGGAGGAGGCGGGGGGCGTCGACGCCTTGGTGCTTCCCGGCGTCGGCACCTACGCCGCGGCTTACGAGATGGCCCACGTCTTCAAGCCCCTGGTCCTCGAGAAGCCGACGCTGGCCATCTGTCTCGGCATGCAGTTGCTCTTTGAGACGAGTCAGGAGGGGGGCGGCCGCGGGTTGGGACTCTTCAAGGGCGTAGTGGAGAGGATACAGGCTAGGAGGGTGCCGCATATCGGCTGGAGCCGCACCCACGTCCCAAGGGGACACGCCGTGGTGCAGGAGGGGTACTACTACTACCTACACAGCTACGCCGTGCCCTGGCGCGAAGACGACGAAAGCCATGTTGCGTATGTAGAGCTCGGCAGGCGCTACACAGCCGCCGTCAGCCGCGGCGCCGTTGTCGGCGTCCAGTTTCATCCCGAGAGGAGCGGGAGGGCGGGGATAGAGCTGATCAAGCGCTTCCTGCGCCTCGCTAAAGCTTGACGCGGAAGGAGTTGGGAGACGAGAAGCAGCTCCACGTCCCCAGGTGGCACGCAACGCC
>WYEI01000084.1 GCA_009903905.1 Pyrobaculum sp.
AGCTCGTGGGGCGGAGGGATCTGCTCGAGGCGTATTACATAGATACCTACCTAGCCGAGGCGCTGGGCTTGGCGGTTAGGGAGGAGGGGGAGGTGGCGTGGATAGAGCCGAACACCCGGCACCTGGTGCAGAGGGAGTACTACGAGGAGGGGCGGCCGCCCATAACTGGGATGGGCGGGGTCGTGCCCGGCTACACCGCCCCTGCGAGGCGGCCGCTTGATCTGCTACGCATAGAGGCGGCGCAGGTGACTCACCCGTCCGTGGACCCCTACAGGGAGGACTTGGAGGTGTCTGTCAAGATAGGCTCCGAGGAGTACCACACCCCAGTTGTGGTGCCGGCCATAGACGACGCCGCGGTGTTGGCGGCCTATGCCTTGGGCGCGCCCATCTACGGCGAGAATAAATACGGCATAAGACATATAGGTGAGGGGGCTGTGACAGTGCCGCCGGGCCACGACGTCGACGTGAGTTCAGGCGTCGTGGTGATAGACGAAAGGCTCGGAGGTGGCCTTTTGGAGGAGGCTGTGGCGCGGCTTGACCTAGGCCTTAGGAGGAGGGGCGTTAGGGGGCAGGTATACATAGTGGCAGTGGGGAGGTTGCACAACGGCGGCGACATGTACAAGCTCGCGGCGCTTGGGGCGGATCTGGTGGCCCCCCTGGGGATTTTTGAATATGTCAAGGAGCGTGTCAAGAACATGGAGCTGAGGGCCCGCATGGTGAGATACGAAAACGTGATCAACGCCTTGACCAAGGAACTTAAGCTCCTCATGGGCGCCAACGGGGTCACCAGCTACTACCACACGTTAGTCGGAAACAGAGACCTCCTCAGATCGCTAGACGGCAGAATAGCGAGGCTCCTAGGGGTTGAGGTAGCGGGCAAGTAGCTTCCTCCTGCACCTCTCGCAGAAGTAGGCGGTCTTTCTGTCGGTGTCCAGCAACCCGTTGCTAAAATGCATAACGCACCTCACGTCTGGGCAGTGGCCCAGCCCGTAGAGATGCCCAGCTACAGCATAAATACCAATTTGTGGAAACAGCCAGTAGTTCAGAAGCCCATGTGCAAAAATGGAACTATTAGCGCCGCCCGGGATTTGAACCCGGGATCTGGGGTTCTTGAGCAGTGTAAGGTATGGGGGTAGCCGCCGGGGACATCTAGAGGCCACATGTAGCCCTCCGGCTTCGTCTTGTTGGGCCTCACCATCATGAAGCGTGCATTCACGGAACTATAAAAAACGATGAACCGTTGCCTGCAGGTACTTCTTCACAGGAGTAATTGCACCTGTAAGGAAAAACCTGTAAGACTGTACCTGCGAGGAGTGGGGTGTCCCGATTAGAGCCCAGTGTTGTGAAACCCGGTAAACTGTGTCGTGTACGTAGATGTTGAGAAAAAGAGGAGATTACCACGGGAACGGTTCATTACGTTTAATTGGTCACAGCGCTTCATGGATAAGGTTGAAAAAATCTTGGAGAAATACAAAATCTACCTAGGCGTAAAGGACGTCGAGTTGGTGGTGAGACCCTACAAGACTAGGGATGCCTTCACGAACTTGTCCAGCTCTCCGCCCACCATCTACCTAAATGAGCATCTAATCGACGACGAGGAGGTTGTTGAATACCTGATCCTCCGCGAGTTGATACACATAAAGCTCAACATGTACCCTCCGATGAGATACGGCGGCTTGTCCTACGCGGCGAAGTTCGACAGCATTCTCCACTTCTTTACGCCAAAGGAGAAGGTTGAGGAGATTAGGGGAAAAATGGAAAAGCTGATAGAGGTGAACCGGAGGCTTCGGCAACCTCTTTTTCCTCCTTTTTGCGGGGCCTTCTGGCGCCGCCTCGTGCTCCGCGAAGGGCTCCTCCGGTAATGTGGACAAAGGATGGAGAAAAAAGAGGCTTATCCGCCTGCAGGTACATCCCTACAGGTACAGGCTGACAGGCGTAATTCTCCCTGTAAGGAAATACCTGCAGGCGTTTGCTCCTCAGACCTTTTCACACAGCGGGACGACCTCTGCGGTCAGTTCCACGTGGTGTATCCTGGCAGGTATTCCTGTGGGTCTGTATCTGCGGTCTTAACCTGTGGAGAGAAGGCTTAAATAGCGAAGCAAAAGAAGAGACATGGATAGGACAGTTCAACATGCGCCTCGGCGTTTAACGTGTTATGGATAGAAACATAGAAAGAAAAGAACGTCTAGAGCTTGCGCTGAGGCTTGTTGAGAAGCCGCCAACTATTGAGGAGGTGCTTGAGGAGGTCTCCACCCGCGGCGTTCTGCGGGGGCCGGTGGACTGGGTATTCCCGGCGTGGATGCTCTACGTCGAATACGCGACGCAGAGGATTATAGAGACGTTTCAGCTCACAGAGGAAGAAAAGAGCCAGCTCCTTGACTTCAGAGACACGATGAAGCGACTACTGCTGGAGGCGTGGATACAGGCCAAGGAGAAGCTAACCTCGATATATAAGGCCGTTGTAGAGGGCACATACAGAATAGAGGGCAAGAGGCTCTACGTGCCAGACGGTACGTGGATGTATATAAACGAAAAAACCGCGCCAAAAGTCCACATTTACGGCATTAGCGCAGAGACATGTTTTCCAGACATATTAAAGCTTCCGCATAAGAAACTCGAATTACTTCAGTTAGGGTGGAGGGCTAGCGATGAAGGTACAACAGCGAACCAACCTGCCATGGGCACTTCGCAACCTTGGCAACTGTTTGCTTGGATAGCGACAAGACCTGGCACACTTTATATACATATTGGAGGTGTCAACCTAACACGGAAAGGAGTTAGCATGATATTAAATATGAGAGCAAAAGATTGGAAACAGAAATGGAGCAAAGACGAGGCTATAGACCACGTTATGAATTATCTCAAGCTTGGAGAGTGGACGCCAATATTTACAATGTGGTTAGGAGATGGCGAATCAAGGCTAAACGACGTTTTGTACGGTAGGTATAAACTTGTAATTGCATCTAAGCAACCTTGGCGACTGGGCCCAATGGCTGGTCGAGGAGCGGCCTTAATTGCCAGAGGCAGAAAGACCTTTGAAAAGCTTAGAGAAGTTGCTGGTACGTATGGTACATTACTTGATCTGTTAGGTTCGCATAAGTGGGTTTCCGTAAAACTCGTTACTGATGATGTCTTCAGAGCTACATACAAGAGTAAGAAGAAGAGATATATAGATGTTCTTAGAAAGATGTATAATACGGCAAATGATATAATAAACATATCAAACAAACGGAAGACCAGGTCAAAAATAGGCAAAACAGTAACTATAGCAGGAGTAGAAATGTCGTTTTGTTTGTGGGGCAGAGGTTCGCTCTTTGCTAGGCGTTACGTTAGCGACTCTAAGAGAGCGCTTAATATTGCGTCCAGGCTAGAGACGGTAGGCATCGCGCCAAATGTACTCAGATCAGGCGACAAATTTGTAGTATATGTCAACATGTCTGATCTCCTAAAGTTAGCTGAAAAAGATGAAACCATCAGAACAGCAATGATAATGTATCTTGCCGATAAGGTAAAAAACGGAACACCGAGGCAAAGAGAAATCGCTAACAGACTTATGAAAGAATACCCCCTTTTTAACCGTTTCATTGTTGGCACAGACCCCTATGCCCAGCTTCGTGCGTGATCTCTTTAGCCAGCCTCTCCGCGAATAGGGGGCCGCGGAGCCTTGCCGTAAACACCACGGCTGTCCTTAAGGCCGGTTGCGCCAGGCCGAAGAGGAAGTTG
>WYEI01000137.1 GCA_009903905.1 Pyrobaculum sp.
TCCCTACGTGGAGGACTTAGTGCGGTACTTCTACGCCGCCGTGGACGAGTGGACGCGTCGGGGGTATAGGAGCAACATCTCGCTAGACGACGTAGAGCCGCTCCTGAAGGAGGTGGAGGGGGCCCCCGGCACCCCCGTGACTGAGGACATGGCGCGGGAGTACAGGCGGCTCTTGTTGCTCAAAGAGCCCTGCCACTACTACAAGAAGCTTTCGGCCGCGGAGCTGGAGGAGCTCCTCAACACGCCGCCGCGTCCATACCCTGGCGTCAACCTCTGGCTGTTTGACGTATGGGAGACGTATCTGAAATTCATGGAGCGGTTGGCTAGAGACGAGGTGGACTGCGCCGGGATTTTCCCCCGCCGCCGATGAGCTACTTACGTTGAGGGCGCCGCGTAACTGCGGCTTTTTGCGGCTGGTCGACCCTATTCTGGCGCGAGATGTAGAGACTAGATATTTGTCAAACGAAAGTTAGGTTTTTAACTTGTCGTAGCTTGGTTTTTATGGAGAATGTTGGCGCCTGGCTTTACGAGTTGGGGAGAGGCTTGTTGTCGGTTGCGTGGAGCCCGGCTACTGTTGCGTTGTATGTGGTGGGGTACATCGTCGTGTTGTTGCTGTCGGCTGAGGCTCTCCGCGTGGCTAGGTATAAAAGTTTTCGTTGGGTGGCTTTGAGGCTGGCCATGTTGTTCACCGCGGTTCTCGCCGTGGTGCTGTCGGCTGCGACGCTTCATTTTATTCTCACGGTGTTGAGCATGTTGGAGGAGTGGGGCTTCTACTTCTCCATCTATGGACTAACTCTGTATGTCGTCGCGACGAACGTCGCCGCCTACATGGCGTCGCCCCTCCTCATCAACAGGTCCTACTACGCAAGGCCCGACGTGGAGCTTCAGAGAGTTGTAGATAGGGTGGCTGAAAGGCTGGGATACAGGAGGGTCAAGGCGGTGGTGGTGAACGGGCCGCCGAACGCCTTCGCCTACGGCAACCTCCTTGCGGGGAGGTACGTGGCGGTCACGGAATCGCTTAAGAAGATGCTGTCTGAAGAGGAGCTGGAGGCCGTGGTGGGGCACGAGCTGGGCCACCACATCAATAGAGACTTGGTGGTCATGTTGCTCCTCGGCATGCTCCCCATGTTGCTGTATTACGTCGGGCGGGGGCTGGTGGAGGCCTCCCTAAGGAGAAGCAGTAGGAGGGGCAACCCCCTAGTCGCGATAGGCCTTGGTCTTCTAGCCATGGCAGCCTCTCTCGTTGTGCAGACCCTGGTGCTGGCGTTCAGCAGACTTAGGGAGTACTACGCCGACGCGACGGGGGCTAGGGCTGCGGGAAAGGCGGCGATGAAGTCGGCGCTGGAGAAGATACGGAAACACTACTTCACACACTATGCAGACGTTGAAAGGGTCAGACAGAGCAAAATCAAGGCGCTTTTTATCTACGCCTTTGTGGGCATCTATGCCGCGCCGCTTTGGGACGAGCTCTTCTTAACCCACCCCCCACTGGAGAAGCGGTTCACGTTCATAGACCTGCTCTAACAGTCCCCGCCGCGGGGCCGTCTCTACGGTGCAAGGGTGAACGTCTATGCGTCCCGGATACTCCTCAGGCGCCGTTGAGGGCTACACGTATCTTCTTCGCAAGTTCCCCAGGGTCTCCGACAGGTCCAGCATGCACGAGCCTCCCCCTTACGATCACCAGGGGGAGCCTCCCGGTGCCGTGGCGTATCATTAGGTAGAGCCCCCTCAAGGAGAAGGGGGAGGTGAAGCGCACCAGCGCATCCACCTCTTCGAGGGCCTGCATCAACGCAGAGAGGTTCACGTCCCAGGTCTCTTCGCGTAGCTGAATCCTAAAGGCGTCTGCCAAATCACACACTCTACACACGCCGATCTTGGCCGGCAGATACGTAACCACCTCAATTTGAGCCACGGTCCATAGTCGTTGGGAGTTTATAGGGTTTTAGAGGGGGGGGCGTTAGAGGCTGAACTCCACCATTCCGCTTGTGGTCGACTCCGCGAGTACTTGTTCGTCTATTTCTATGTAGTACTGGACGTCGGCGGTGTAGATGTAGTTGTTGCCCTCCTCGCCGGTGGGGGTCTTGGGGGTGGCGGCCTCCATGACGGCCCTGCCCTTTGTCTCCCCGCCCTTTAGGAGGGGTATCTCCAGCCTCGCCCTTATGGTGTCGCCCTCGCTTTTGACCTCCCACTTCTTCTCGCCTACCTCTAGGCCGTAGTCTGCGGCGTATATCTGGACCAGCTTGCCGAAGTTTGAGCCTGACTCGTCCAGCACCACGGTGGTGCCGGCCTCCCGGGGCCACCTCTCCAGCTTCTTAAGCCTGGCTTGCTCGTCGGCGCCCTTCGAGATTCTGATGGGTATCTGCACCCTTCTCTCATATACCCGGTACATGGACCCGCGTCTAGGTCAATATTTATAAATGTTGATTGAGGAACCTTTTTAATTTGCTTACGGTTCTAATGTCGTGAGTCTGGAGCGTGTTTTGTCCGCCGTCAGGGCTCTGCTGGCGCGGGAGCTGGTGGAGAGGGGGCTCAGCGTTAACGAGACGGCGCGGCTTCTTGGCCTGACCCCCGCCGCGGTGTCTATGTACCTCTCGGGGAAGAGGGGGGGCGAGTACGTGCAGGAGTTGGCGCGGGACGACCGGGTCATGGCGCTTGTCAAAAGCCACGCCGACCTCTTCGTCGACGCGGCGAAGAGAGGCGTGAGGGGGCCCGTCGACCTTACGGAGCTTGCGAAGGTGGTGGCTAACATCTTGGCTCAGAGGGGGTCTTCGGCGGGGCTGGAGGATGTCATCAAAGAGCGGATCCGGCTTGAGCAGGAGACGGCCACCAGGGCTATGGCCTACTCCTACAAGGTCAGGAATCCGCTGGTGCGTTCTCTCTTTATGCAGATCGCCGCCGACAGTCTGAGACACGCAGAGATACTCACCATGATCCTAGATTACCTGGGGGGCCGGCTGAAGGCGGAAGACGTCGACGTCTCTGAGGAGGAGCTTGAGATGCTGGCGCAGGAGGAGTCAGCCATGCGGGAGAGCATCGCCGACCTCTACAAGCTGGGGGACCCCGTGTTGAGGGCGCTTATCCTCTCCATCGAGCTTGACGAGCAGAAACACTACCAGCTAATTAAGACGCTTCAGCTGGCCTCTCGCCGCGGTTAACACGACCCTTGCCAGCTCCCGCTTGTGGGCGGGGCCCAGCACCTCGGTCCTCTCTCTGGTGACTAAGACGTATTGGTCTTTGAGGGTGCCGAAGCCCATCTTAGCCACGTCGTGGGCCAGCGCCATGTCCCACCCGCCGTCTTCCATCCTGCGCCTGGTCTTCTCTAGAAGCTCCGTCTCGTCGACGTTGTGTTCCGCCTTGAAGCCTATTACGAACGCGTTGGGGTTGTGCTTCTTGACGTCTTGCGCTATCTTAGGCGCCTGTCTCAACGTCACTTGGTACTGGGGCAGGGAGCTGTCGATCTTCCCGCCGATCCTCTTCTCTACGTAGAAGTCCAGGGGAGCGGCTGCGAAGATGAAGACGTCGTGTTGCTTCGCCCTCTCGGCGACGGCTTGGTACATCTCGAGAACCGACGTGACTTTGACCACGGCGACGTTGCCGGGGGGCCTTAGGCCGGTGGGCCCCGTCACGAGGGTCACCTCGGCGCCTCTTGCCGCGGCCTCTCTGGCGAAGTAGTAGCCGGTCAAGCCGCTGCTGGGCGTGGTGA
>WYEI01000081.1 GCA_009903905.1 Pyrobaculum sp.
TCCCTACGTGGAGGACTTAGTGCGGTACTTCTACGCCGCCGTGGACGAGTGGACGCGTCGGGGGTATAGGAGCAACATCTCGCTAGACGACGTAGAGCCGCTCCTGAAGGAGGTGGAGGGGCCCCCCGGCACCCCCGTGACTGAGGACATGGCGCGGGAGTATAGGCGGCTCTTGTTGCTCAAAGAGCCCTGCCACTACTACAAGAAGCTTTCGGCCGCGGAGCTGGAGGAGCTCCTCAACACGCCGCCGCGTCCATACCCCGGCGTCAACCTCTGGCTGTTTGACATATGGAAGACGTATCTGAAATTCATGGAGCGGTTGGCTAGAGGCGAGGTGGACTGCGCCGGGATTTTCCCCCGCCGCCGATGAGCTACTGACGTTGAGGACGCCGCATAACTGCGGCCATTTGCGGCTGGTCGGCCCTATTCTGGCGCGAGATGTAGAGACTAGATATCTGTCAAACGAAAGTTAGGTTTTTAACTTGTTGTAACTTGGTTTTTATGGAGAATGTTGGCGCCTGGCTTTACGAGTTGGGGAGAGGCTTGTTGTCGGCTGCGTGGAGCCCGGCTGCTGTTGCGTTGTATGTGGTGGGGTACATCGTCGTGTTGTTGCTGTCGGCTGAGGCTCTCCGCGTGGCGAGGTGTAAAAGTTTTCGTTGGGTGGCTTTGAGGCTGGCCATGTTGTTCACCGCGGTTCTCGCCGTGGTGCTGTCGGCTGCGACGCTTCATTTTATTCTCACGGTGTTGAGCATGTTGGAGGAGTGGGGCTTCTACTTCTCCATCTATGGACTAACTCTGTATGTCGTCGCGACGAACGTCGCCGCCTACATGGCGTCGCCCCTCCTCATCAACAGGTCCTACTACGCAAGGCCCGACGTGGAGCTTCAGAGAGTTGTAGATAGGGTGGCTGAAAGGCTGGGATACAGGAGGGTCAAGGCGGTGGTGGTGAACGGGCCGCCGAACGCCTTCGCCTACGGCAACCTCCTTGCGGGGAGGTACGTGGCGGTCACGGAATCGCTTAAGAAGATGCTGTCTGAAGAGGAGCTGGAGGCCGTGGTGGGGCACGAGCTGGGCCACCACATCAATAGAGACTTGGTGGTCATGTTGCTCCTCGGCATGCTCCCCATGTTGCTGTATTACGTCGGGCGGGGGCTGGTGGAGGCCTCCCTAAGGAGAAGCAGTAGGAGGGGCAACCCCCTAGTCGCGATAGGCCTTGGTCTTCTAGCCATGGCAGCCTCTCTCGTTGTGCAGACCCTGGTGCTGGCGTTCAGCAGACTTAGGGAGTACTACGCCGACGCGACGGGGGCTAGGGCTGCGGGAAAGGCGGCGATGAAGTCGGCGCTGGAGAAGATACGGAAACACTACTTCACACACTATGCAGACGTTGAAAGGGTCAGACAGAGCAAAATCAAGGCGCTTTTTATCTACGCCTTTGTGGGCATCTATGCCGCGCCGCTTTGGGACGAGCTCTTCTTAACCCACCCCCCACTGGAGAAGCGGTTCACGTTCATAGACCTGCTCTAACAGTCCCCGCCGCGGGGCCGTCTCTACGGTGCAAGGGTGAACGTCTATGCGTCCCGGATACTCCTCAGGCGCCGTTGAGGGCTACACGTATCTTCTTCGCAAGTTCCCCAGGGTCTCCGACAGGTCCAGCATGCACGAGCCTCCCCCTTACGATCACCAGGGGGAGCCTCCCGGTGCCGTGGCGTATCATTAGGTAGAGCCCCCTCAAGGAGAAGGGGGAGGTGAAGCGCACCAGCGCATCCACCTCCTCGAGGGCCTGCATCAACGCAGAGAGGTCCACGTCCCAGGTCTCTTCACGTAGCTGAATCCTAAGGGCGTCTGCCAAATCACACACTCTACACACGCCGATCTTGGCCGGCAGATACGTAACCACCTCAATTTGAGTCACTGTCCATAGTCGTTGGGAGTTTATAGGGTTTTAGAGAGGGGGCGTCAGAGGCTGAACTCCACCATTCCGCTTGTGGTCGACTCCGCGAGTACTTGTTCATCTATTTCTATGTAGTACTGGACGTCGGCGGTGTAGACGTAGTTATTGCCCTCCTCGCCGGTAGGGGTCTTGGGTATGGCGGCCTCCATGACGGCCCTGCCCTTTGTCTCCCCGCCCTTTAGGAGGGGTATCTCCAGTCTCGCCCTTATGGTGTCGCCCTCGCTTTTGACCTCCCACTTCTTCTCGCCTACCTCTAGGCCGTAGTCTGCGGCGTATATCTGGACCAGCTTGCCGAAGTTTGAGCCCGACTCGTCCAGCACCACGGTTGTGCCGGCCTCCCGGGGCCACCTCTCCAGCTTCTTAAGCCTGGCTTGCTCGTCGGCGCCCTTCGAAATTCTGATGGGTATCTGCACCCTTCTCTCATATACCCGGTACATGGACCCGCGTCTAGGTCGATTTTATAAGTGTTAATTGAGGAACCTTTTTAATTTGCTTATGGTCTAATGTCGTGAGTCTGGAGCGCATACTATCAGCCGTCAGGGCTCTGCTGGCGCGGGAGCTGGTGGATAGGGGGCTCAGCGTGAACGAGACGGCGCGGCTTCTTGGCCTGACCCCCGCCGCGGTGTCTATGTACCTATCGGGGAAGAGGGGCGGCGAGTATGTGCAGGAGTTGGGGCGGGATGACCGGGTCATGGCGCTTGTCAAAAGTCACGCCGACCTCTTCGTCGACGCGGCGAAGAGAGGCGTGAGGGGGCCCGTCGACCTTACGGAGCTTGCGAAGGTGGTGGCTAACATCTTGGCTCAGAGGGGGTCTTCGGCGGGGCTGGAGGATGTCATCAAAGAGCGGATCCGGCTTGAGCAGGAGACGGCCACCAGGGCTATGGCCTACTCCTACAAGGTCAGGAATCCGCTGGTGCGTTCTCTCTTTATGCAGATCGCCGCCGACAGTCTGAGACACGCAGAGATACTCACCATGATACTAGATTACCTGGGGGGCC
This sequence comes from Pyrobaculum sp., assembly GCA_009903905.1. Next base: position 2,950 of record WYEI01000081.1, read on the forward strand.
GGCTGAAGGCGGAAGACGTCGACGTCTCTGAGGAGGAGCTTGAGCTGTTGGCGCAGGAGGAGTCAGCCATGCGGGAGAGCATCGCCGACCTCTACAAGCTAGGGGACCCCGTGTTGAGGGCGCTTATCCTCTCCATTGAGCTCGACGAGCAGAAACACTTCCAGTTAATTAAGACGCTTCAGCTGGCCTCTCGCCGCGGTTAACACGGCCCTTGCCAGCTCCCGCTTGTGGGCGGGGCCCAGCACCTCGGTCCTCTCTCTGGTTAGTAAGACGTATTGGTCTTTGAGGCTGCCGAAGCCCATCTTAGCCACGTCGTGGGCCAGCGCCATGTCCCACCCGCCGTCTTCCATCCTGCGCCTGGTCTTCTCCAGAAGCTCAGCCTCGTCGACGTTGTGTTCCGCCTTGAAGCCTATTACGAAGGCGTTGGGGTTGTACTTCTTGACGTCTTGCGCTATCTTGGGCGCCTGTCTCAACGTCACTTGGTACTGGGGCAGGGAGCTGTCGATCTTCCCGCCGACCCTCTTCTCTATGTAGAAGTCCAGGGGGGCGGCTGCGAAGATGAAGACGTCGTGTTGTTTCGCCCTCTCGGCGACGGCTTGGTACATCTCGAGGACCGAAGTGACTTTAACAACGGCGACGTTGCCGGGGGGCCTTAGGCCGGTGGGCCCCGTCACGAGGGTCACCTCGGCGCCTCTTGCCGCGGCCTCTCTGGCGAAGTAGTAGCCGGTCAAGCCGCTGCTGGGCGTGGTGA
>WYEI01000014.1 GCA_009903905.1 Pyrobaculum sp.
GACAAATATAGACACGGCGGGGGGCTGCACGGCGCGCCGGCCGTGCGCCGCCGGAAGGCGGCCCTAGGCTTAGGGGGCCCGAAACCGGGGCCGGGCGGCGGCTTCGGCGGCGTGCCGTCTGAGCTTACCGACGAACCCCGGTCCGGCGGGGCGTCGGTCCCCAGGCTACTCCGGCCGTAGGGCCGGGGGGACCTGGGCATGCGGGGAAACGGCGGAGGTCCGGGAGGGAGCACGCCTAACCTGCAGCCGGCGCGTTCGCCGGGGCGCCGGGGGGAGGGACGCCCAGGCGGGCGCCGCCCGGGGTCGTCGTCGGTCCCGGGTCGCCGCCGCTTTAGAGCGCTCGTATACTCTTGTCGAGACCTTCTCTGCGGGTCGTCAACAAGAGCTGGAGGAGGTGGCCGCTGGCGTCCTCCGCCTTTGGCAGACTCTGCACCTGTCTCTTTGTATAGATCCACGTCAACGCCGCAACGAGCCAGGCGGTGGCGGCTCCTTGCAACCCCACGGGGCCCCAGAGCCACCTATCGGGCAATAACTGGGGGTACAGCACGTAGTAGATGACGGCCCAGGAGTTGATGGCTCCGTGTGTGAGGGCGGCTCCTCAGATGCCCCAGCGTAGGTAAACGGCTGTGTGTATCACCGCAACTCCGCAGGTAACTGGGATGAAGAGGAGCACCCCCTCAGGCCTCATGTACCAGCCGTATTCGTAGCCGAAGAGTATGCTTGGGGCGTGCCAGACCGCCCAGATTATGCCGACAAGTACAGAGGCCCAGAACCACCCCAGCCTGCCGGCGAGCTTAGGCGTCAAGTAGCCGCGCCAGCCGTATTCCTCGCCGAAGGCTCCCAAAAGGGCCACCCCAAGCGGCAGAAGCGGCGCCGACGCTATCCACAACGCGGCGGCGACCTCGGCCGGGTACAGCGGGTGCCTAAACGGGGCCAGCGTCGGCGAGGGGAGGTGGAATGGCAGAGTGGCAAGCACCGTGAGAGCCAGCCAGAGGAGGACAGGCCAAGTCGAGCCGATGAAAAGCTTGAGGAACCTCCTGCCTGGCGGGACCGTCTTTGGGCCGGTCCACCACTTGGGCATTATCTTGTGGCCCTCGGCCAAGGCGCCCAGCGCAGGCGTCCACATAGCCGCGGCAAGCCAAAACGGGGATTTAGTAAAGCCAAACGCCGCTTGGAACAGCCAGCCGACGCCGAAGGCCACCAGCAAGAACCTATACATGGCACTTCTCCCTGTCTCCCTCCTCGCAACAGACGAAGTACTTCCTCCCGTCGCTTTCTATCATGAGCCACACGCCGGAGCACCCCAGCGTAGACACCACAGTAACCCTGCCCGCATCTGAAAAACATATGCCGTAGAACGAGTAGTCAAACGAAACCCGCCAACCCACCGGACAGAAATCCATCAGCAAAATGACATCCCGCGTAGACAGCACCTTCGCAACACGCCCAGAAATCCTCACCCTCCTCACGCCCACCAAAACCTCGAAAACACCAGGCCCCACCACGGAGACGCGCCGAGGCATAAGAAAGATGGGTATAAGAGTTATTACTATGAAACCTCCAACAAGCGTCAGCAGAAGGCCTTGCGGCATATTTGTGCCGAATATATACAGACTGACTAAAAGAAGTGCTACTAGGAGTATATAAACTGGAACGATGTGTAAGATAACCTTAATCTTTCTCCTTCTCAGATGGGACATAAAGCTTAAAAATTCACGAAAAAAAACTTATGTCTCCCGAAAACCAGACCTCCCCACAACCTGAGGTCAAGGAGTGGAGCGATGTAGTATCTCGGCGTGAGGCGTTGTTTAAGATGGCTGTTGCAAGCGCATTTGCCCTAGGCCTGCAACCAATACTAGCGCTGGCAAAACAGCCGGAGGAGATGCTGAAGCAACAGGCAGGTAGAAGGGTTGTCGTTGAGATTCAAAATGTTGAACTTTGGAAGGATTCAGACGCGACCGTTCTGCATACAGTACTTAGTGTGAGCGCCGATAGAGAATATTCCATATCTGCATATGTCGTAAGAGACGCTCCTTCGATAGTCATACTGCCGGGAATCGTGATCTCAAGAACCAGCGAGAGAACCGAGGTAGTAGCGCTAGGAGGCGATGATGAGTATGTACACATAACAGATACCTCAAATCTCGGCGATGAGGAATACATAGATAGAGCCATTGACGAAGCAGAGAAAAGAGGTCGAAGGAAAACGGTTAGATACTTAAGGATTATTAAGGCGAAATATAATAAGTACAAGAAGGGAAGGTCATGACTATAGACAGATTCTTACTTCCACAAACTATCGATGTGCTCAAGCTAGAGATGACCATGTCGCCAATATTCGGAGGTCAGACCATGGAATGGTGGTCCTACCAGTATAACATCTATGAAGTGGAGAATTTCGTGCTCTGGTTGCATGTATTCTTTGTAGGTTGGGGTGCGGTGTTTGTGGCTATTGCTGCAGCGCTAGCTGCGGTTTGGGTGATTGCTGCCTGGTCAGTAGCAGTTATAGTTGCAAAGTACGGAGTGACTGTAAAGGGTCTCCCGTAAACCATGGTTTTTCCTCACACTCTTTCTATAATGCTTACGTATCGCTGTAACTTCAGCTGTGCACATTGTAGCGTTATGGCTGGTCCTCATAGGCGTGAAGTGCTGAGCAGAGAACTTATGTACAAGGCGATTAGGGAGGCGGCAGATATAGCGTCGATAGGCGTGGTGGTGTTTACGGGCGGCGAGTCTACGCTGTATTTTGACCAGCTGGTTGAGGGGGTTAGGCTTGCTGGCGAATATGGCTTTGTGACGCGGCTTGTTACTAACGCGTGGTGGGCGTCAAGCATCGATAGGGCATATGATTATTTGAGTAAGTTGAAGGAGGCGGGTCTGCAGGAGCTTAACATAAGCTTTGATCAGTTCCATGCGCCGTTTCTTGCGAAGTATGGTGGGTTTCAAAACGTGATAAACGCGGCGTCGGCGGCTGTGAAGCTCGGCATAACGACGCTGGTTGGGGTGACTAAGCTGAGGGGAGGTGAGGGCCCCACTATACAGTGGGTAAAGGAGCGGCTTAGGGAGGCAGGTCTGGAGGAGGTCATGGTTATTCAAGATGCGCCCTCTAGGGTCGGCCGCGCGGCGAATCTGCCTGAGGAGCTGTTTCCAGATGATAACGTGCCGAGGGAGGTGGGGTGTCCAGAGGCTATGGCGACGGTTGCTCTTCACCCCAACGGTGACGTGAGCTTCTGTTGCGGCCACATAATCACATTGCCTGAGGCGGCTTGGTTTACCACTGTTGGGAATCTCAACAGGGAGTCTCTCGTGGGTATAGTTGATAAGATGAGGAGAAACGCGCTTGCAATAGCGCTTAGGTATGCCGGGCCTCTTAGGATGCTGAAGGCGTTGGGTGAGGCGAATCCGCCTAAGTTCTATTCGCCGTGTGAAGTCTGCTACTACATAGCGACGCGTAAGAGGGAGGAGCTGGAGCAACTGACGGCGGAATCTTTATTTAGCGTAGTCTTTGGGGAGACGTGGCGTGGGACGTTGTTGCGTTCTACGTCTGGATCGCCTTGATGCTCTACGTCTTCAACGAGGTGTATCCAATAGTATCTAGGCGCGCCTTGCTTTACTTCTTGGCTGGCGCTGGGGCGGCGGCGGGGGCGGCCGCGGCGTTGTTATAAGACCTCGGCGCCTTGGTCGGTTATGTG
>WYEI01000162.1 GCA_009903905.1 Pyrobaculum sp.
CTACATAGCTTCTGACGCCGCGTATCACCTGGGCCAGCCTCAGCTCCTCCTCCGGGTCTAGGCCATAGCCCGTCTTAACCTCTACCGTTGTTGTGCCGAATTTAGCCACGGATTGTAGCCTCTTTTCTAGGATTTTCTTTAGTTGCTCTGTCGACGCGTTTCTTGTCTCCCGCGTCGTCTTGTAGATGCCGCCGCCTTTTCTTGTTATCTCCTCATAGCTCTCACCCATTAGTTTTCTCTCCAACTCGTCCTCGCGAGAGCCTGCAAATAGAAGGTGGGTGTGGGGGTCTACGAGCCCGGGGGTTAGCAGACTATCGCCGAAGTCCCACACCTCCTCCGTGGCGTATCTCCTCTTTAGGTCTTCCCAATAGCCCACGTCTGCCACAACGCCGTTTTTCACAGCCACGGCTGCGTCTTGTAAGATGTATACGGGGTCGCCGGCCGTCCACGGCGTTTTTTCTGCAGATACCAACTGTTTGACCTTTATTAATACCATATCTCGCCTGCGGCCTCGATTCTCTCGCTGGGGATTTTGCTACGCGTCAGGCTTTTAAGCCTCTGATACAGCTCCGCCGTCTTCGGGGGGCAGTTGTCGCAGTTTGTCGCGTCGAGAGACACCACGAGGTGTATCGAGAGGAGGTGTCTTAAGAGGTTGAGCATGTCGTGTAGTCTCACGGCCGCGTTGAGGCTCATAGAGTTTACATCCTCCTGTAGCCCGCTTGTAGGTATGTTATGTATCGAGTGAGGCGATGCCAACGCTCTTATCTTAGCCGCGAGAGATGCCGCGGTGTATTGATATATCATGTCGCCCACGCTTCCCGGCTCCGTGGCCAAAAAGTCGGGTTTTCCTGTGACTTCGCCACGTAGAAGCTGAGCAGTTTGGCGCTCTACTAGATTTGCCCAGGCGGCTAGCGCTATCGCTAATACGTCTGCGGCTATTGCTATATGCTGTCCATGGAAATGACACGTCGGCCTGGAACCGGAGGGTAAAATGATTGGGTTGTCGCTCGGCGAGTTTATCTCGTCCTCTACTATCTTTCTTACCCACCCCACTGAGTCGTAGACGGCGCCCATTATCTGCGGTATGCATCTTATCGAGTAGGGGTCGTTTAGGCGTTTTCCACCGCCGACATACTCCAGCATACCAGCCACTTTCTCAATGCCGGGATGTCTCTTAACTTGGGTCTCTTTTGCCAACGCCTTCCAGTTGGCCCCAACTGCGTAGAGGAACAACGCCGACGTCTCCAAGTATTTTTCTACCAACCGCTCTATGCGCCATACGGCCAACGCCAACACCGCTGTGGAGAACGAGGTCCCGTTAATCAACGCCAACGCCTCTCTTGGGTCTAGATCAAGAGGCTCTATGCCTCTTCTTTTCAACGCCTCTTCCGCCGGTAGTAGGACGCCGTCCATAAGTACGTAGCCTCGGCCGATTAACGTCAACGCTATGTGAGAGAGCTGGGCTAGATCTCCGCTTGCCCCCACACTGCCATATCTAGGTACCGCGGGCGTTATATCTTTGTTTAACAACTCGACAAGAGTCTTGACGACCTTCGTCCGGACGCCGCTGTAGCCCAACGCCAGTTGATGAGCACGAATAAGTAGGGCCGCCCTCACCCACTCCCTGGGCACGACTTCGCCAACGCCTGCGGCGTGTTCCAACAAGATTCTCTCGCCGCTGGGAGTTGTCTTTACCTTCACTAACTCGCCGAGGCTTGTGGTCACGCCGTAGATCTGCTCCCCCCTCCTTAGCGCCTCTAGGTAAAGTCTTCGGCTTGTCTCAATCTTTTCCTCTACGTCAGGAGGCATCGTGACCTCTGTGTTAAATAAAGCCACCTGGACCACTTGGCCTATTTCTAGTCTTTTACCTATTTCTACTGCCATACCGACACGTAAAGAAGCACAGCCGCTAGGTTCGATGTGACGTTGCCAACATCGTATGGGGGCGACACCTCCACCGTATCAACTGCTATCGGTCTAAGCGCCTTTGAAAGACCAGCCACGAGTTTTATCGCCTCTCTGGCGGACAACCCCCCAGGGCTCGGCGCATTTACACCTGGCGCAAACGCAGGATCTACTACATCTAGATCTATACTTATGTAGTTCTGTACGTCTTTGTGACGTAAAACAACTCGGTCTACTACTTCGCCTAGGCCAAGTTTCTCTAAGTCGTCTATTGTGTAGTAGTCTACGTCTAGCTTCTCGGCTAGGTTAAACATGTACTCTGGATTTGCCCACGGCCTAACTCCAATTACGGTAATCGGCGCCTCTTTTGCATATTCGCGGATTAATCTTGTTGTTAACCCACTTGTCAAACCCTCGGAGGTTGTACGTAAATCTAGGTGTGCATCTAGCACAATGTAGCCGAGGCGCCTCCCCTCCGCCAGGCCTTGATATGTAAAGGCCGACACAGAGTGGTCGCCGCCAGCTATGAGGAGTTGGCGCCGGTTGATCAAGGCCTTGGCGGTCTCTTTAATTCTTTTCCAAGTCTCCTCCGCGTCTCCTATCACGACGTCTATATCCCCCATGTCTTCCAAGTCGAAGCGTTTGGGGAGGCTACATAAGGCAGTTCTTATGTGCGCCGGCGCATATCGTGCGCCTGGTCTACCGGCAACTGCGCCGTCCCAGGGCACGCCGAAGAAAACTATAGAAGATTCGCCGGACATGTCGCAAGTTCTCACATCTAGTGGATCTTTTAAAAATCGGAGCCGCTTCGTCAGATACGCATTGTGCATGTTTAACATTATGTATCACTATTTAACGTATATAGAGCTTTCCCTCCGCCGTGCTTCCAATTATCATGTACCCCTGGGTCTTCTCAATTGTTAACACTTGGTCTTTAGGCACCCACAGCCCACAGGTTATGTAGAGGTGGTCTGTGTAATTTCTTATTTCAAACCTTCCGTAGATGCGAAGCTCCGAGCCTGGATTCTCCAACACAAGCTTAACTGCTTGACATACAGAAGGTGTAGAAATATATTGGACGCCGAAGATTAGGGAAAGCGCCGTGGCGGCCATCAACATCACTGCCACGAGGTCGAGGTATTCCTCTATCATGGCTTAAAACGGCAGTAAAGACTTAACACCTTATAGGCCAGGCCTGGATATGCTTCTATCTGACCTGAAGCGGTACATATGACGAAGCCGACCACTCTGTAGATCACAGATGGGTCTCCCACCTCTGCGTATTTATACGCCTCCGGCCAGTAGAGAAAAACCGCAGACAAGTCAGTCTTGCGCACCTCAACCGGCTTGATGAACAGCATAGCCGCCACCGCCAGCGCGAATATCACCGGTATAAACACTATTTCTAGTCTCATACCAGCTTGAACACGAGCCAGGAAAAACCTTAGCAGTTTACAACCACCAGTCTCACCTTGACCCCAGACGCTTCGACCTCAGCCGTCTCGGGCTTGAAGTCTGTCCCGGAGCGGCAGGTAGCGGCGTAGTGGGTGATGGTGCTATCCTGCACCCACGGCATGACCAGCACGCAGTTGGTCAAGACGACTGTGGCGTTGCCTTGCGTGTAGGTCTTACCGAGCAGGCCTTGAATCGACTGGGGGCACTGGCCCAGGCCCAAGACGTATACAGGTATGGATGATGCCTCGACGCCTGTTGTGTTGGTGAGCACCCACCTGCCGGCTACGTAGCTGTAGTAGGCGAGGTACTGTCTCACAGCCACTGGCGTGTCTAGGTGGGCTGTCTTTCCCGCCGCTATAGACGCCGCCGTCGACGCGAGGAGTGGCGTGTTCGACATAAACACGCCTGATACAGCCACCGCCGCGGCGGCTGTGGCGGCGACGGCCGCCGCCAAGGCGAGGAGGTATCTAAAGGTCAGCATGACCGCACGACGACCAAGACGCTTCTGGCGCCCTTGGGGTAGCCCACCAGGTCGGCCCAGGTCTTGAACAAAAGTGCAGTCTCGGGGCGCCAGATCGTGACCATATCGCCAGGCCTCGCGGCCAATTCTTGACCCACAAGCGGCAGGACTAGGATTGGATCCCAGGGGAATATCCTGGAGGCGTTGGCTAAGATGCATCTTCCGCCGGCCTCGCCTATCTTGACCCACGTCCCGTCGCGCTGGGCGTAGAAGGCGAAGCCGGCCACTGGGCCGTCTGCTTTGACCTTCACAAGGCCTCTCCACGGGTCGACCAGCTCAATCTTCGGTTTGGCGAAGCTGTTCATAAAGTTGAGCCTTGCCCACAGCTCAGCCTCACCCCAGTAGTCCATGGTGGATGAAAGTTGCGACACGTAGTCCGCCTCCCCTAACAGCGACCTCGCCTTCACGGACGCAGATATGCACGAGAACTGCGTCTGTCTTCCCCCCTCGCCGAAGGCGTTCACCCCGTGGAAGTAAGGAACGCCGCCGAGGTAGAAGAAAATTGTGAGGTTAAGATGTGGAGCATTGAAATACAAAGGCGCCTCCGTCGCGGTCTTGATTCTGTACGAGACGTCGTTGGACACAAAGAAGACGAAGTGGTGACGTCCCTCGTCGTCCTCCACGACCACTTGTATAGGCCCGGTCCAGTTCGCCGGCGTGACGTAAACCCCGCCGGCATCTACATAAAGCGGCTGACAAGGCGGAAGCGGCGTGTAGCTGCGGTGCCAGCCGGGCCCTATGTAGACTGCGTCGAGGAAGTCCCACCTCTTCGTAACTTCGTGGAGCTTGTAGCTCCTAACCCATCTATACTCCACGCCGCTTCTGCCTCTGCTCATCACGTATCCCATCTCCACATAGATCTTGACAGTTGTCTGCTTGGGCCTGCCTACGTACAGCAGGAGGAACGAGTAGCCTGCGCCGGGCAACGCCAAGTCGGCGGCGGGGCCAGGCGCCGGGCCCCAAAGCGCCGGCCTAAAGTCGACACATATCAACGAGTTGCACACCGTAGTCGGCACTATGTACAAAGCCCAAGATGTGGAGTTAGACACCATAGAAGCCACGCCAAGAGGCAGAGCGTCGGTAAAGCCAGGCGGCCTGCTGTCCCCCTCCACCACTTCAAACACATAGTTGTAGAAGTCTCCCTGCGCGGTTTGGTGGTACAGCCGCGTGCTATCCGCCTTAGTGGTGTTTCTGTATTCCGAGTCTCTGTATACAGACCCCAGCATAGACACGTGATGAGGCACCTCCGTGCGGCAACTACCTTCTATATCCCAGTCGCCGGTGCGGGGATTAAACGCCCAGAGCCTGAGGTGGTATTGATACCAGTAATAGAGCACCGGGTCGCCGGCGACGACGTTCATGAAGTCTTTAAAGCCCCCACACGGGCCGTAATGACTCACTACCATCCAGTCCACCAGCGGTATTCTGTTTATAGGCCACTGATTGCCCGGCCTGCCTATGCGTGAGTAGCCCGCCCAAGTTCCGTTTACCTTGGTAACGACGTGTTGTGAGTAGGTGCAGTGAAGGAGCTGGCTCGGCCACTGTCTGCAGGGGTCTGGCGGCGCGTACCAAGCCGTCGTTACAGTTCTAAATTCCTCATCTACGGCGGCGGCGAAGCCCGCCCACTTGATGCCCGCTACAGGCCATCCGCTTTTCTGGGCGTCATATCTTAGTTTAGCATTGGACCCGACCTCCTCATAGTGTTCTTCTAGAAGCCTCCCCTGTTGGTCTACGGCGCGTAGATACGTCTCTGGGTAGGAGTTTATCCAGACGCCGCGTGCGTCGAGGCGCCACAACACGGCGGCGTGGAGATACGCAACAGAGCCCAGAGGCATGTGGACTTCGACGGGCGTTCTGCCTATCAGCGCGACTCCTGCGCCGACTTTCAGCAACACGGGCGGGTCTAGCGCCAACGCCACATACGGCGTTAGGATAAACGGCGTCTTATAGGCGACTGCCAAAAGCGTCCACTCCCACACCCACCTGTCGCCAACCCATGTCGCGTTGCCGCCCCAGCCTACTATGAACCTCTCAGGAGGACCTACACTAAGCCTTGGATCAACGCCTCTGGGGACTCCAATGACACGAGATATGTACAGCGGCACTGACTTCGGCGGTCTAGCTTCTACATACCCCCACTTGGTGGGGACGGCAGTCACTTCAACCTTAATCCACGTCCCAAACCACAAACCTTCCGGTGAGATGCCGTATATGCTCCACGTGCCCGCCTCGTCTGTAGACACGGCGGCGGTGTCTACGGGGTAGTCTCCATAGAGCCGCCTGTCTGTGTAATACAGCGGAGAGGGCACCTCGGCCTCTACTCCATATCCCGCGATCTTGTCGCCTGGCCTCTTCCCGTTTATCATAAGAGCTCGCCAAACCTCTGGAGACGAAGCACGCGTCACCTTGTTCCAGCCCTCGAAAGGCGTGCAACTTGGCCACGTAGATGCGTCTGGCAACTGCGTACAGAGCGGCGAATAGAACCAGCTGAATTTATCCGGCCTCAGAGAGACGTATAGAGTTCTGGATTCTGAGTGTGAGACCGCGTTGGAGGGTACTGTGAAGGTGATGGTGGAGGTCTCGCGGGGCGGCGTGGCGTTGACAAGCCAGTAATACCGTATCTCAGTCCACGTCCATTCTCCGTATCTTAGCCTGGCGGTGCACATGTACTCCGTCAGTGTCCACGGCTCCGGCTTCCAGTACTCCACCGTAACACTGTAGGTTAGGTCTCTGTTCCACTCCCCACTAGTCAAGTATTCAGCCATGTATATCCGCGTGGCGTTGTAAAACGGCGTATTCCAGACTTCGACCTTCGGGGCGTCTGTAAAGAACGCATAGAATCTGCCGGATGAATCAGTGCTCATAACAGGGCCGACTGCGCCGAAGCTGAACGAAATCGAAACGCTCCGGCTTGTGTACACATTGCCTCCCCATATCTTTGAACACTCTACGCTTTCTACGGTGATCTGCGCCCACACAAGCGCCGTTAATGCCAAGACTAGGATTAGGCGCCGCATGGAAGAGACAGGCCGCCTATGGAAAAACCTTAACGAGGTGAAGGAAAGTCTATTGTGGGCGTGTCGCTTCTTTGCGACTCGGATGATGCAGAAGCGATCTGCTCTGGACAGGTAAGCGGTAGTTTTAATGGATAGTCCACGAGTAGGACATATAGCGCCGCCGCCGGCGCGGCGACGTACAGCTTGGCAGTGTCGCTGGTGGCGTTGTAGACGAGGACGTGCTCGGCCTTGACGAGCTCCATAAACGCTTCATCTGCGCCTACCCTGGGAGTCAAACCCACAGCGGGCGGCCTGCGCCACGCCGTGTAGAAGCTGTGGAGCCAGCTGTAGTACTGGGTGAGGTTGTGCGGCACTGCGGCGTAGACGTCGAGCCACGGCAGTTGGTCGAGGGAATGTCTAAGTTCAATCTCGTAGAGCATGGCCGGCTCGCCCCGAGGAAGCGCGGTATATCTACATCTCGTCACGTTTATGTAGATTTGGTAGACTACGTTCTCCCCAGCTCTCTCAAGCCTATACCCCACCGGCAGATGCACCGGGAACGTTACCCACTGCCTCGTGCGGTAGTCGTACGCCGTGGCGTTGGCCTTTACCACCCTCACCACGTTGACGAAGACGCGGAAACGCGACTTAACCTCCACCTTGGGGAACGAGGGGAGGTTGCTGGCCAGCCACCCCTTGGCGCCGTAGAGCTGGTCTGCCAGGTTCACAGTCTTGAAGCTCGGCGCATGCGCCGCGGCGTAAAGCACAACAAAGGCAACGACGGCCAACGCAATCAAGCCGTACGCCAGCGACCACATGTCAATCCCACGAGCACCCCCTCGCGAAGATCGCCCTGGCGTTCATGGTGGAATCCTGCGACTCAAACCACACGATAGTTGAAAACCCGTTTATCCCATAGCTATTATACTTCGGCCCCTGCTTGTTCCACGTCCATATCAACGTCTCGCCGCTAATCGGAACGGTCACGTACACCTCATGCCAGAAGCCTCCCTGCGAGGAGATGCGGGTGAGGACTATGTTTGTCTGGGTGAAGGTGAGGCGCCAGACCTCGTCTATGTACAGGGCGCCGTACGTCGAGTCGCAGTTGGGGCAGTCCTCCCAAGCCAGGAGGTAGTCGGCGAAGGCGCCTGTAGGCGCCGAGAGGGTGAAGGAGGCCCCGGCTGGGTTCACGCGCACCGTCACGCTGGCGTAGCCCTTCTTCCAGTAGCTGGTGAGGTCGAAGATCTTAAGCGATGTGGGGGGCCGTAGGTCTTGCGTGTTGTTCAACGTAAACACCCGTGCCCTGATCAGGTCTGATATGCGGACTTGAGCTATCAAGGTGTACCACTCGTCGAGGAGCGGCGGCGCGGATATACGTACGCGGTATACCCCTGCCATCGGGATGGAGAAGGATACAGAGCCAGGTATTGTGCCTGTAGCAGAAGCCACCAGTCTCCCCTCTTCGTCGTACACCTCTACAGTCGCCAAGTAACTCTCCGTGAGGTTTGCTTCAAATCTGATAGTAGTGTCGCAACCTCTTCTCCAGTCTGAACTGACGCTGACGTCGACGAAAGGCAGTTTCGGCCCCAGGACGTCGCGGCCGAATTTCGGCGGCGTGCCGTCGCACGACACGTACGCCACCCCGTCGACCACCCAGAGGTACATAGCTGTGTCGCATGTGGCGTTCTCCCCTATCGACAGCGGTCTTCCGTCGGCTCTGTAGGCCCATCCGTACCTCGCCGCCTCTCTTGTGCCTAAGTAAAGTGCGGCGTAGTTGCCGTACTGCCGTATCCAGTACCCGCCCGTAAGCTTAAACGCGCAGTCTGAACACGCCGGCACCGGCGAGGCTCCCTCCCCCGCGGGAAACAGAGACGCAATTACGGCGGCGGCGAGGGCCGCAAGCCCAGCAAATATGAGGATATCCCTAAGGGCGATCATGGCACCCCCGGACAGCTGTACTGAACAAGAAGCCACCTGCCTCTAGAGGTAAGCCCCACGGGGATGCAATTTTTCTCCACCTCCGCGTCGAAGGGGGGCGGGCACCACAAACCAGTGTAGGGGTCGGGCCCGATCCTCACGGGGGCGCGTGTGTACCTCGTGCAGTTGTAGCCGCCGGGGTAGACCGTGAACACGGCCGCGAGGTCGCCCGGCACCTCCAGGGCTCTTCTGAAGGCCTCTGGGTCGCTCCCTGCGTACTCCACCGCGTAGAGTCTGCCTGTGTGGTTGTAGACGTAGACTTTTATAGTCGGCGCGTCTTTTCCAGGCGCCGCCGGCACCTCGACTATTTTCGACGGTAGGAATGGCTTAAGCGTTGCCACTGCCATTACGAACAGCGCCGCGAGGGCGGTTACGAAGACCGTAGCCGCTATGAAGTCCTCCACGGGGGAAGGAGAGGGGGGAAGGAAAAAACCTTACTTTGTTTTCTAAATGCCGATGAATCTTACTTTCTTCTCCTAAGCGCCAGGGCCGTGGCGGCGGCTCCGGCGGCCGCCCCCGCGGCGGCGCCTATCCAGGCGGCGCGCGTCCAGGTCTCCAGCTGATGTCGTAGCTGGGCTGTCTGGGAGGCGTATTCCTCGTTTAGCTTGGCGAGAGTCTTGTTCATAGAGGCTACCTGTGCCTTCAGCGCCTGGTTTTCGGCTGTGAGCTGTGCCAGCTGGGTTGCCACGGAGGTGCGGATTGCCTCCAGCTGTGACTTGTAGGCGTTGACCTCCGCCTCAAGTTGCGCACGCGTGTAGTTGAGCTCCTCCAGCTGGGCCTTCAGCCTCTGGTTCTCGGCCGCGAGTGGCGCGCTTCTCGCCTCGGCCAGGGCCACGGTGAGCTGGGCGATGGTTGAGTTGAGCTGTATTAAGGTGGCATTCAGCTGGGCCAGCCTGGCGGTCTTATTCACCAGCTCCGCCTCCAGCTCGGATGCCCTCATCCTGAGCCTCTGGAGCTCCGCCATTACTGCCGTGTCGTTGCTCGGAATTCTGAAAACCCTCTTCGTCGCCGGGTCTAGATACCAGCCACCGGGGATGACGTAGTCCCCGGGGGGCGCCGCCGGCACTCTTACATGCACCCTCGTGTCTGTGAAGTTGACGGCCTCTACCCCCTCGACGGTTAAATCGTCGAATATGTACGGCAGTAGTCTCAGCCAGAACCAGTTGTTGCCGTATAGGCAGTAGACGTCGGAGATCCATATCTGGGTGGTGGGGCTCAGCTCAATTATCTTGATGGGGTCAACCATGGCTATGCCCTGCGCACAGTATCGGTTCTGGATGTGCCACCCGATGAAGTTGGCGATGACTTGCGGCCGCTGAACCTTGAAGAGGTTCATCCTCACGCCGTCCTGGACGACGTAGATGGTGGCTGGCACGTAGTTGCACGCGCCGATGCAGGCATGCACGTAGTACGTGCCTTTAAACCATATGGCCTCGGGCTTCCACCACGTCACGTTGAGAAACGTCAAGTTCATAGGCACGGCATGAGGCGGAAACCACAGCAGGTACACATGCCGAGTGCTCCGCGGGAAGTAGTCGTAGGGGCCTGTGCTGAGCAACGAAGCCGCCACAGCGATGGCGGCCAGCAGTAGCGGCGCCACAGCCAGGACTTTTGGAACTGTCATGCCTATAGAGGTTGTGGAATTAAAAAAGAATTGAATTGGTTTTCCCTACTCCTCTGCCTTCTTCTTTCTGTATATGACGAAGGCAACTATTACTCCGGCTAGGGCGGCTGGCAGTATATACATCAGGGGGTTGGGCCCCTCTTCGCCGCTTGTCGGCTGAACCGACAACTGGGCCTTTAGGGACGACAGCTGGGCGTTTAGCCCGGCCAGGGTTTGGTTCATGGAGGCGAGCTTTGCCTTTAGCTGGTCGTTTTCGGCCTTGAGCTGTGCCAGCTGTGACCTGAGCCGGTCGTTTTCGGCTTGGGCGGCGCGTAGGTTGGCCTGGAGCGCGGCGGCTTCAGACTCCCTCTGCCGCAGAGCCTCCTCAAGGGCCTGCCTCTGCGTCTCCAGTGCCGCGACCTGGGCCTCCAGCTTGGCGATGAGCGAGGCGGTTTGGTTCGCATCAGCCCTGCTCCTCTCCAGCTCGGCCTTGAGGGCCTTGAGCTGAGCCGAGAGGCTGGCGACATAAGACAGAAGGGTTATGTTAGCGCCCGGAATCTTGAAGACGGCCTTAGTGGCGGGGTCTAGGTACCACCCGGCTGGGATGTAATTCACGAATGTGCCCACTGGCGTAATTACTGTGGCGTTGGTGGCGTTGGTGAACTGGACGTAGCCGCTGTAGGCGGTGAAGCGGAGGGGGAGCCACCTCAGCCAAAGCCACATGGAGCCGTCTCTGGAGCAGTAGACGTCGGCAATCCAGAGATGCGCGCTCTTAGAGAGCCGCGTGGCGTTGAGCACGTCTACCGCAACGTACCTGCATTGGGAGTAGAGGTACTGCATAACCGCCTGCGCCTCGGCCGAAGAGCCGCGGAAGGAGAGCCCGTCCTGCGCGATGTAGACTGTCGTGTTGTTTACATAGGCGGAGAAGTGGGTGGCGTTCAGGGGATACGCCTGCACCAACACCGCATGCGGCGGGATCCAGCTCACATACGCCGATGCAGAGACCGCCAGCAGTAGAGACGCCAGCCAGACCCACCTTACCGTCGACATGCCCCTCTGGCAAACGCGCAAGGAAAAACCTTACCGGGGAGGGAGTTGTGAAAGGGGGGAGGAGAAGAGAGGAGAAAAGGGTGTTTTTACGCTATCCCTACCGTGACCACCCCCTTGGCGATCTGAACCGTCTTGCCAGTCTGCGCATCTACGGCGTATACGACGTAGGTGTACTGCTTCCCAGGCTCTAGCTGTCCCACGTTGAATCTGCAGGTGATTGACTGGCCAGCCGCCAGCGGCTGACCATTGAGTCTCAAAGTCGTAGTGCCTTGTGTTTGTTGTCCGTTTGGCAGTATGCAGTAGCCGTTACTGGCCTGTTGCAGACTTTGTCCAGATTCGCCGTAGGCCAGCAACACGCCGTCCAGCTGTCCGTTCAGCACCTCTATGGTGACGTCGAAGCCTGCCCGGTCCGCAGTGGCTATGGCGTTGGCCCTCAGCGCCTGGGCCGCGGATTTGCCCATGCCTTGGAACGTGAGCAGGCCAATCACCCCCACTATTATAAACGCCGCGGCTATCAGCAACGCCTCCACCGTCGTTAGACCTCTAATCTTGTTCTTAGGCATTGACCCCATGAACAACCAACCGGAAAAACCCTACGTCCGCCGTCACAGCAGAACCAGCAAGACCTGCTGTAGGGCGACGCCTGCGGCGCCTCCTATGAAGGCGGACTTATGTATCCCCTCGGGGGCCATGAAGATGGTGATGTAGCTTGCGGCTATCAGCGACATGGCCATGGCCAAAACAGCCCTGACCTCCTCATACGGTGGGGGGCTGAGGAGGGGCATGTAGCCCAGCTCGGCGGAGGACAGCTGTTTCGCGGCTGAGGAGACGGCGAAAGCAACAATGACAACGGCCGCTATGAAGAGGGCGAAGTAGGCCGCGGCCTGCCTGGCCATCTTCTTTACCGCAGACGTCTCTATGTCGATTATGGTCTGTATGTACTCCACGGCCTTGACGGCGGCGGCGCCTCCGGCCTCCACTATGGCGCGGTACATGGCCTTGGCAAGGACGAAGTATCTAGAGGGTATGAAGTAGCCGTAGGCGATTTTCGCGGCCACCCTATACCGCCCAATGAGGCGGCCTAAGATTAAGTCGGGCGGGGCGCCCTCCTTAAGCATTGCCGCGGCCGACCTCAGCATGGGTGGCACCTCACGCCTAATGCCAAACCACCAGAGGCGGTCTTTAATGTACAGCCAGAGGTACGTAACGGCGCCGAATGCGATGAAGGCCGCCGGGGCGTTGAACAAGCCGACTACAGCGGCGGCCAGGCCCAGCGGGATAGACCACTCATACGTCCTCCGCAGACTCACGTCGAAGGGGGAGGCCGCCAGCGCCACGGCGGCCATGGCGGCGGTCATGCCGAAGATGAGGGCTAGGAGGAGAGCGGGATCTACGTCAAAGACCCCGACGGCCCAGAGGAAAAGGAGGAACAGGGGAAGCAGGAACAACGCCCCCAGCGACGAGGTGATGGACTCGTAGAGCCTCGCCTTAGCCTCTGTCTTAGCCACGGCGATGGCTTTCATAGACTCTAGGAAGGAGTGGACGAGGATTTGCCTCTCCACGCCAGCCTCCTCCTGCGCAAGGGCGAAGCCGAACTGCCTGGCAGACTCCTCCTTGTCCTCGATGAACTGGGTGGAGGGCGTTGGCATGAGCGACGCCACGAAGAGCCTCCTAGACTCCACTTCGTCCAGCTCGGCCGTGTTGAAAGAGGCGTGTTTAAGCGCCTCGTTGCCCGACGTCACGCCGATATACGAGGCGAATATAGGCGCCGCGGATATGTAGAAATCCTCCCTCCTCATGCCGGAGGAAAGGAGACGAGGGGAAAAACCCTGTCTGCGGCGTTCAACAGAGGTAACGTCATCTTAAACTGCGGCCGACCTTCTCAGCCACGTCCAGCCAGCCTCCGCCTCGGCGGGTGCAGACAGCGTTTTAAACTGCGTATCTGGCCTTAGATCAAGTTGCTTAAGACTTCTCTTACGTGGGCCAGCTTCCCGGCTTTTTCGACGGCAGCAGGGAGCTCCCTCACGGCCTCGGCCGGAGAGACGCCGGAGGCCGCGCGGCGGATGACATAGTCCACGGCCATATCTAGATGCCGCGACAGGTCGATGTGCTGCGCCACGTAGCGCCAATCCTCTGCCTCTAGCCATATTCCGTGTTTCGCCAACTTCACCACAGCCTTGAGGAGCTTCTTCTCGCCGACTCCCAGCTCTTTTGCCAACTCCTCGAGCCACCTTGCCGTGGATAGAGTAAAGCCGTGCCTAAGGGCCAGCTTCTCCAGCCTGCTCATGGGCTCAGCCCGAGGAGCTTCAAGGCGAGTTTCACGTAGGGGTCGTCTCTGCTTTGAAGCGCCTTTACCAAAACCTCCCTAGGAAGCGACGGTATCACTTTCTCCGCCACTTCAGACGGCATCTCCACAAGCGCCTTGACGAGGCAGTCTTGCCAGCTCTCCCGCCCAGCGTCGGGTCTCTCCCCGCCGCCTACCTCTCCGTCTTGTTCTAACACCTCGGCAAGCGACTTCCTCTTCAACATAGACTGCGATGTATATCACCCGAAAAAACCTTAAATGTACCCAAAGCGCCTGGCCTCTTCGTAGAGGTACTCTCTAATGTCCAGCCGACTCTGCCAGACCGTCTCTACGACCGTCCTCCTGGCGGCCGCCGGGTCATCCACCTCCGAGGCCTTTATCAACGCCTCCATCCTCAGAGAAAGCTCTTTCTTTAAGTCGTTGTCGTACATGTCTCTCACATAAGACGCAACTCTAGCCGCAAGCTCAGAAGGCTCGGCCACGTCGACCTCTCTGCCTTTGGCCACCACCGCCTTCACCTCCTTGACGAAGCGCGTCCCTCCCACGGCGGAGAGCTGAATTACAAGAGTCCCGTCCAGCCCCTCCGGCGGCGCCTCGGCCTCTTTAATGCGCAGAACAGCGTCGCCGACTGTGTCGGCGTGCATCGTCGTAAGAGCCCCGTGTCCCGTCAGCTTGTAGTTCACCAGCGTCATAAGCTCCTGCGGCGTCCTGGCCTCCGCCAGCGCCACCAGCGTGTGCATAGTGCCGTAGCGCAGGGCTTGGTCCAGAGCAATCCACAGCTTGTCCTCAGAGGGGACGGAGAGGTGGAGCAACTGCCCCTCAAGGGGGGCCCAGATCTCCCGGGCGCCCCGCTCCACCACCACTACTTGAAACCAAGGCGGGGTGAGATAAAGCAACTGATTCAGTTGCGTGGTCTTGCCCGTGCCCATGCCTCCTGAAAACACCACGGAGCCCCGCGTCTCGAGGACGAGAGAGGCGAAGGCAAGGACTTCAAGCCCCTCTGGGCTGTACGGCTCAGCCTTAGCCTCGCCGACGTGTTTAGGCTTTGTCAAATACGGCCTCAGCAACGACCTAGAGGGCTTGGGGTACGCCGACGCCTTTCTTATGTTCACATTGAACTCGAGAAGGTCCGCGGCTATTCTAGCCTTGTAGATCTGGTCCTCTCGCGTAAGCATCGGCCTGTCCATGGTCAACGACGGCAACAACTGCTTAACCACCACGTACATGAGAGGCTCTGGGATGACGATGTTTGTGGGCAGGCGGAGCTCGTTCCTCACCGCCACGACGCGTCTGTACCGCCCCAGCTCCACCATCTGGAACTTGATGTAGTCCAGCTGCTCCTTTAGGTTCTTCGGTATGAAGGTGTACTTGGCGGCGGGCGCCACGGACTGGGGGATGACGATTTCGGTGAGCATGGAGTCTCGCATCAACGCCTCAAGCGCCCCGTAGCCCATGTACTCCCTAGCCCCAGACCACCTGTCCAAGAGGTAGTGAACCACATCTCTGTATTCTCTGTAGAGAGACCAGATGGCCTTATCTCTGAGGCCTTCGGCTACTGATTTTACCAGCTTAGGGTACTCCCTCTCGTCTGGGGGAACTGCCCCCCGGAACATAATCAACAGCAACGCCGTCTGTAAGTCGTCTGGGAGCTCCGGGTCTATGACGACGTACATGAAGTCCTCTGTTATGCATACGTCCGTCCTCACGCCTCTGTCCACTATGACGCCCTCTTTCCTAAGGACACAACGCGACTTGAGGACGGCGTCTGCGTGGGCGTAGATCATGCCACCTTCAGGCGGTATACAAGCTGGTCTACAGCCTTCCTGTTTTCGCGGTCTCTCAACACGCTGTCGGCCACAGACTCGCCGTAGTAGTCCTTGATGGAGACGCGTTTAAGCACAACAGGCGCTATCTTCCTAGCCATCTTCACCTCGTCTTTCTCCACGAGGTTTACCACCACCAGGCTGGCGTAGGCCATGTATCTTCTGTACTGCTCAGCCTTGACGTCGGATATGCGGGAGATGAGGCGGCGGTCTGTCATAAATATGTTATAAACGCCGTGTTTCTGCAACCTGGAAAGAAGCTCCGTCCTCAAGGCGGCCGTCGTGTCTATAATCACTGTGTCCGCTGGCATCCTCAGCCGCTGGACGAACTTCGGCAGGTACTCAACCCACTCCATCAACGCCTCGGCGAAGTCCCCCGCCACGTCCTCCCCCATCCTTTGATAAAGCTCGAAGGCTTCGTACCCCGGCACGAGATATAACATGGGGGTTATCTTGTGGACGTAAGGCGCGTCGCCCTTGAGAAAAGGCGCCAGCCAGCCCGGCTTCCGAGGCGCTCTAAAGAGTTGCGAGAGGTCCGCCTTCTCCCAGTCCATGTCGATAAGAAGCGCGTAGCCCTTGGCGACGCCCAACACGCTCGCCAGAGTCGTCTTCCCAACCCCCCCGTCGAGGGAGGTCACTAACGCGATCTTCAGCGGCCGCATAACGCCTCGGCGATTCTCTTGTATACATACTCCGCGGCGGCCCTCCTAAGGCCTTCGCCGTCCGCCACAGGCCCCACAAGCCTCTTAAGCTCGGCAAGGACGTTGGAGGCGGTCTTTATGTCTGAAAGCTCGGCAAGACGCAGAAGAGACGGCCTGACCTTGACCCCCCGTCCTCTTATGTTCATAAGCGCAAGCCTCGCCGCTATGCACACGTCCTTATGGGACCGGTAGAACTCGACGTCTCTACACGCCCTCTCCACCTCCCTCAGCAGAGCCGCAGTTGAGGCGTCAAACATAACACCCCCTAAGCCGCTCCGGGTCTTCGACAATCTTCTTCACTATTTCGACGAAGCCGGCGTCCAGCTCAATCTTCTCTCTTAGAATCTTCACCAGCTCCTCCAAAAGCCACGTCTGCGGCCTCGGCGGCGACTCTGCCTCCCTCTGCCTCTGCCGTCTGGCGGATGCGGCTACCAGCTTGCTTACGACGACAACGGGGTCTTCACAGACCACGGGGTATTCGTCGCAGAGGCCTGCGAATCTGATCAGCTCGGGGTTTATTTGAAAGAGGGGCACTTTGTCCACCCCCGTGGCGAAGTCGACAAGCGTCTTCACCGCTTGCCTCGCCTCTGACTTGGCGAATCTCCGCATGAAGGTGGCCATGGGACACTTGGACAAACCGGGCTTCACCCTGCCGTACACCACGTTCAGTCCGCCCTCCAGCGCCGCGACGATGTAGACAACCACGAGGTCACCCTCTCCGCAGTAGGCAGACGCCTCCTCAGGATCCGCCATGTATACCTCCTTCAAGAGATATACTCCGCCGGGGGGCGGCCCCCACTGCATCCTCCAGCCCTCGCCGAGCCGCGCCTCCACCTCTCTGAGCACCGATGCCATGGCCCTACGACGGTACGTACAAGACTTCTGCGGCTGACTTTTTTGTACGGAGCGCTGTTTCGTACATACGGCCGAGGGCCGCGTCTATGTGGGGCATCCTCCCCATGTCGAGCCAGTGGAGCCACTCCGCCAATGCCCTGTTTCGCCTATCTCTCCACCTAGTCCAAGCCACCCATGCGTAGCCGCGGCTTTGCGCCACCTCTCTAAGCCACGCCGGAAACGCCTCTCTAAACACCTCAAGAGGCTTGCTCCGCGGCACCGCAGACACCCACTTGAAGAGAGAGGAAGCCCTGTTCCTCCACACGTAGTTAACCTCCCTGCTCAACGAAGCCAGGAGGAAGCAGGGCGAGACTTGGATGCGGAGGCCTAGCTGTTCTTCGTTGGGCACGTAGGGCCACCTAGCCCTGGCGCCGGGATCCACGTAGCCACCTTCCGCAAAGAGCCTCCACTCCTCGCGGAAAGGTCCGCCAAAGACGAGACCTCTAACCGCTATGCCGGCCACGCCGGGGTTGTCGAGAATGTACCGCACCACCTGGTCTAAGTCGCCAGCGACGTGCTTTAGACGTCGTATCAGCTCATTTACGAAGTCTTCTCCCAGGAGGAGCCGCCAGTCCTCAGGCTCGCCGTGGAGAAATATACAGGGATCCGTCTTAGGCTTCAACACGTATGTATAGGGTCCTTTTAAGCAGATTAAAGCGAGTGTCTCCGGCCCAGATTTGAACCCGGGACACGGGTTGATCTATCTGTGCCGAAGATTAACGTTGAGCGAAAGATGAAGAAATGGTAGCCCGGCCGGGATTCGAACCCGGGCCACGGGGTCTCCCCCCTCCCGGTCCAAAGTTACGGGTCCCAACGGACTCCCCGCATCCCAAGCCGGGTTTTCCTTTGGCCGCTAGACGACCGGGCTCGTACTTGTTTTTCCACCGGGATTTAAGTCTTTTTGGCCTCACTAACGGCACGGCCGGGAGAAGATTTATATATCAGGTACTTAAAGGTATATATGGAACCTCTGATCTCTATAACCGTATCTACGCAACAAGTGGCTGAGCATCTCTACCGACGGATCGTCGGCGAGATGAAAGCCAGCGGCCGACATGTCGCGGTCTATATAGAAGGCAACACTATCCGCATCCCCTACGTAGCTGGCATGGAGGAGGTTATATGGCGCGTTGTCAAGAGCTCCCCTCTTGTGGCGTTTTCCAGCATAGATTTAAAGTAATCAAGGAACAGTTTTGTGCCTGTTGTAAGCAAGCCCTGCATTTTCGCCGGGTCTTGCCCAGGGGATCTGGGGGATACCGAGGTCTTGTGGTTCGGCAGACAGCTCTGCGTCTCAAAAGCATCAA
>WYEI01000288.1 GCA_009903905.1 Pyrobaculum sp.
CAAACGGCACAACGCCTCAAACCACCGCGTAACCCATCACCAACATAACACACGGCCTTCAATGTACCGGAGCCGTAGATCAGGTGCTGTCTACCCCCAGCGCGGCGGATTGCGTGATGATGACCAACTATTTAGGTATTACAGTCCCTTCGATTTTAAGCAGAGGCTCTTGAAATGCATGGAACCGGTAAAGAAAATAGAGGAGGGTTTGAAGGAGCTATACGACGCGAATACGGGCAAGGTGGAGAGGCAACCAGACGTGGATATATACGACGTGGGGGAGAACTTGGTCGTATACATAGACATGCCGGGGATGAAGAAGGAGAACATCAGGGTAAGGGTGTACGACAAATCTATCGAGATCTCCGCGGCGCCTGTCCAGGCCGAGGCGGCTGGGAAGCCGCTGAGGAGAGAGCGGATCTCGAACTTCCCCGTCGTGCGAAGAATAGATGTGCCCTTTAGACTTAAGGTAGACAGCGCAAGAGCCGTCTACAGAGACGGAGTATTACAGATAGTGGTGACAAAAGCGGGTGAGTACGGAGTCGCCGAGTTAAAAATAGATTAATTACTCGGGAGGCGGTAGCGAAATCGACAGCAGTTTTGCGTGCTCCGCCGTTATCTCCACCTCCTTGTATTTTTCAGGCCTGGCGGCTCCTCCTTCTATCTTCACCTTGTGGAATAGGAACTTCCTGTTTGGCACGTCGGCCGTGAACAGCCTAATCTCCGGCAGAGACGTCAGGTAGTCGGCAAGCTTCTTGTCTGCGAGGACGTTGGAGAGTTGCTTAGTGGCGAGCCAGACCCTTACGTGGATGCCCAAAGCGCCTCTGTAGCCGGCTTGAGCGAGCGCGGCGATGGTTCTCTTAGCTATCTCCGCCACGTAGCTCATCTTCTGCTCGCCTCCGTAGGAGATGTAGACGATGTCGGCGCCGTATTCCTTAACTTTAGCCGCGATCTCCGCCTCCTTGCCCTCCTCGTATGTGAACACGACGCCTGCGCCGTCTCGGTAGTTGCCCTTGGCTATGTAGGACGTGATAAGCGCGGCGGCCATGGCGCTACATATTCTGTCTGGGTACGCAATCGCCGCCACCTTCTTGTAGCCTTCTAACAGGTTCTGCCCCACTAGGTAGCCGGTCAGCGACCTTAGGTATATCTCTTCTGGGAGTGTTGCCCTACTTGCCGTTGCCATGGAATCGTTTCGACTTCTATTTTTAAAGCTTGGCCCAGGAGAAGCCGAGGAGCACCACCTCGCCGGTCTGCCTCAACACCGTGGCAAGGGTGAAGGTCTTCTTAACGCTGTGGCCCAGCCTCCCGCCACGTGTGATGTCTGTGGCTGAGATGCCCTTGTCAGGTTCTAGAAACACCACGACCATCGGCGCGTGGTCTATCCCCGGGCCCTTCTCGTAGACTGAGAACAAGGCGCCGAATTTAAGCCCGCTCTTGACCACGTAGCCCAGGTCCCGGAAGTATCTGTAGATCTTGTAGATCTCGTCGAAGTTCCTAATCTTCTCCCTGCCGAGCTCCGCAAGCCGCTGGTGCGGCACCTCCACACCGCCTTCATCCACAATCTTCAACCTACCCCTCTCAGAAAGATACAACGCCTCATAGAGCGCCAAAATCAGCGGCGCGTTGACCTTATCCACATCCTCCCGCCTCACCTTGTCGTAACCAAGAAACCGACCGTAGAACCCCTCTCTGTAGAGCCCCCTGGCGAGCTCTACGTCTTCTACAACTGCGGCGAGCCCCCTAAGGACTGCGCTCATCTCTTTCTAACGGTCACCACGGTGTTCTCAGCCACCCCCAACGCCCTGAGGTCCTCCGCAGATACGTGCACCTCGCCGCTTGGAACCTTCTCGTCTGGCACAGCCCTAAACGCCTTCTTCTTCTCGTGCGAGGAGCCTCCGGGGGCAACTATCTCCACCTCGGTCGGTTTATCAAGAGCTTCGTATATGTCGGGCGGGAGCTTGGCCACGCCCTCCTCAACCTCCCCGGCCGGCCGGACTCTGGCTCTGCGCTCACTCTTCTTCTGCTCCTTCTTCTCCTGCTGGGGCGATAAAAACGGCGGTATCAGCAACTTCCTGCCCCTCTCCACGTCTTTGCCCTCACTCATGGCACCACATGAGGACCTGTTAAAAAATATTACACCGGCGCCGCCTTCAAGGCCTCTGCCGCCTCTGAGAAGCTGGCTCCTCGCTTGACCATGTCCACGAAAGCCGCCACCTCGTCTATCCCCACCCTGACCTGCCTCTTGGTGTCGCGGTCGCGGATGGTCACGGTGCCGTCGACTGGCGTCTTCTCGTCTATAGTAACCGCGAGGGGGGTCCCTATCTCGTCGCACGAGGCGTATCTGCTACCTATTGTGCCCTCGTCGTCGTACACAACCGAGAACCCTGCGGCGGCCAGCCTCCGCACGAGCCTTCTTCCGATTTCCGCGTAGTCCTGCCTCTTGACGATGGGCAGTATACACACGTTGACGGGCGCCACGTCGGGGGGTAGCCTGAGGTAAACCCTCCCCTCCTCCTCCACGACGGCCGATTCCAGCAACACGTAGAAGATCCTGTCGAGGCCGAAAGAGGGCTCCACCACGTGTGGGATGAACTTCTCTAGGTCCGTCTTCCGCTTCTCGCTCTTTATGAAAACCATGTCTCTAGTCACCACGTAGGGCCCCACGACCACCTCCTGCCTCCCGCCCCTAAAAGCCTCCAGTATGACAGACTCGTTCTCCTTCATCGCCTTGATGACCTCCCCCATCTTGTCGCCGTACCTCTCCCTAACCGCGCCGGGGTTGGGGTAGAGCCTAACCACCTCCACCTCCTTGGGAGCGGGGAGGCGGCGCTCAAGAGTCATCTCGTGGCCGCTGAGCTTGCTGTGGCCGGAGAGGTCGTAGTCCGTACGGTAGGCGTGGCCGGACACCTCCACCCAGCCGAACCTCTCCGTAAGCACCATCTGGTCATAGGACTTGGCGCTGTAGTGCGCCCTCTCGTGCGGAAGTTTGCCGAGGAACTTCTGCCTCTCCAGCGGCACCCCCAGCTCCTTGAGGAACTTGGCGGCCAACGCCATGAAGAAAGCCATCCACTCGTTGGCGTACCCCCTCTTCACCGCCTCCCCAGCCGTAATCGTCACGGGCTCCGTCTGGCCCCTGGCCACGAACTCCTCCGGCACGATGGGAACCTCTAGGTTCTCCACCTCGGCGAAGAAGGGACACCTCGGGTTCTGGGGGTCGAAGAAGAGCTCGATCTCCATCTGGGTGAACTCCCTCAGCCTGATCAATCCGCCGCGTGGCGAGATCTCGTTGCGCGCCACCCTCCCGATCTGCGCCACGCCGAAGGGGTGCCTCCGCCCCACGTACTCGGCAAGCCGCGGAAAAGCCACGAAGATTCCCTGCGCCGTCTCCGGCCTGAGGTAGCCGGCGTTTTCGCTGTAGGGGCCGATGGTGGTCTTGAAGAGGAGGTTAAACCGCTCCACGCCGCCCAGGGGGCCCCCACAGGCGGGACACACTATCTTGTGCTCGTTGATAAGTCGTTGAAGCTCCTCGGCGGACATGCCCTCAGTCGAGATCTTCACCCCCCTCTTGGCCAGCTCCTCCTCCACGAGGTGGTCAGCTCTGTACCTCCTGCCGCACTTCGTACACGCCACCACGAAGTCCGTAAAATGGTCTA
>WYEI01000013.1 GCA_009903905.1 Pyrobaculum sp.
CGGCGAGGGGGGCCCAGGGGAAGTGGCTCTTGACGAGTCTTATCACGTCTAGGTAGGCCAGGGCGGGCTTGACCATCACGATGTCGGCGCCCTCCTCCAGATCCAGCTGGACCTCCTTCAGAGCCTCGTAGGCGTTTCTCGGGTCCATCTGGTAGGTCCGCCTGTCGCCGAACTTAGGCGCCGACGCGGCGGCGACTCTGAAGGGGCCGTAGAAAGCTGAGGCGTATTTGGCGCTGTAGGCCATTATGCCGACGTCGTAGAAGCCGTGGGCGTCTAGGGCCCTCCTGATCTCCGCCACCTGGCCGTCCATCATGCCGCTCGGCGCCACGAAGTCGGCCCCCGCGTCTGCGTAGGCCACCGCCTCCTTGGCGTAGAGCTTGATGGTCTCGTCGTTGTCCACGTACCACCTCCCCCGCCGCTCTTTCACCACGCCGCAGTGGCCGTGGTCTGTGTATTCGCAGAGGCAGATGTCGGAGAAGAGGAGGATCTTGTCGCCGAAGGCGTCTTTGAGGAGGCGTAGAGCCCTGGGCACGACCCCTTCTGGGTCGTAGCCGCCGGAGCCGGTAAGGTTCTTCATCTCGTCGGGCAAGACGCCGAATAGGATAAACTTGTTTACCCCAAGAGTCAGCGCCTCCTCCACGTGTTTGACGAGGGGCTCCCCCACGGGCCAGCGGCGTTGGCCGGGCATTGAGGAGATGGGCTCAGCGCCGCCGCTGGGCTTGACGAAGATGGGGTATATGAAGTCGGAGGGGTCCACCGAGGTCTCAGCCACGGCGTCTCTGATGAGTTTGCTGGCCCGCAACCGCCTGGGCCTGACGGTGGGAAACTGCATATAGGTGCTAAACACTGTTTATATTAATTGTTACACAAGACGGAGTCTATCATTACGGTGTCGACGTCTGCCATCTTTTAATCCTCTGTAACATCTTGCTTCCTCCGCCCCTTACAAACTCGGCTCCTCGGCTTATGACTCTTATGAAGCGGCTGGCGATATTCTTCTCGAAACACTCCAGCCTTAGGGGTCCTCTCGTCCTCTCCACCTTCACGATATCCAAGGCCTTTCTATATACAGCATTGTACTCTTTCTCAGCGCTCTGGAGTATATACTTTACAAACGTCGTTGCTGGTATCTGCTGTTTGCCGAAGCCGTAGACAGAGAGCCAAGGAGCCCACTCAAGGTCCCTCCCGAGGACCAGGACGTAGACCTTCCCGTCCTCCGGCGCTTGATAGCGAAGTGGATGCATCCCACAAAGCCCGTAGTTTGAACAACTTGACCTCGCTGTATGCCGTCAAGCTCCACAAGTCTGCCTCCAGCCCGCCATATTAACTATGTACAATCTTTTATGCTCATTGCGAAAACCAACATTACGGTTTAATCGAACCACACAATTTCTGAGAGGGGTTGCCCGTTGGGTTTGTCCGTGCCAAATGAATCTCGGTACCCTATTCATGGTCGCTGACAAGAGCTCAACTGCACATTAGATATGCATCATTGATCGCTAAGGTATGAAAAATTCACCAAGGTACCTCAAAATTAGCACACAAAGTTTACTGCCTATTACCTACCTAGAGAGTCATAGCGCATGGAGCTGAAGATAACACCAAGTAACTAATACTTAACGAAACACGATAAAGCGACACTACATAGGATTAACATTTAAAGCTTCATAAAACGTTATTATGCATGCCATCGACTAAGGCGTACTTAGCCGGATTGGTTGCATTGTCAGTCGTGGCTACGGTGTTCGCAGCCCTCTGGTTCGATGCCTATATTAAGTATGAGAGTTATAAGGCAATGTATGAGTTTTGTAAGAATAAATATACAAAGTTGGTGGATAGGTATGTAAAGACACTTATCGGGCTAGGGGTAAATTCTGGAAGTGATACATTACAACCAGGATATTATCTAGCCTTTCCGATTATTATCCCAATAGATGATACAGGATTTGTGAACGTAACCGTAATCTCTAAACAAAGTAGTGTTAAAGTGTATATATTTGACATGAGCCAGTTCATGGAGTGGTGTGCTCGACAATCATTCCGTTCATATTATCTACATGAAGAGGGAGCATACATAGACAGCAAAGTTACACTGCGAACTGGAGTCTACTTTGTGGTTATCATTAATCCAAATACAACACCAACGTCAATCTTCTATAGCGTAAAAACAATGTACAAATCGCTATACGACTGAGCATTTTTAGGTAAGACCCAATCAAGTTAGGTGGGGAAACTAGTTAACCCCGCGGATGCTAGCTAGACAACGAAATTAGAGCATGTTGACTTTTTCAAGGTTAAATGCGATAGAAGAGTTTTATGATGGCCCCCAAACTCCTCATTGCTTAATTGCGGGCAGGGAATTGATATTTATATATCAGTGCCCAAGAGCAACTGCGAAACCTGATGCTTATTATAAGTTACCATTTCGCCGATAGGTGCGAATCTCTTATCCGTTAAGAATCCCATGTACTGCGTCAGCGCTTGGCGTTAGGCGGGCAAGAACAAGGCCGTGTCAGCTACTACAGCTAGGGTACTACACCGATGATTGCATATCTCACGGCTGGCCATGTCTCGCTAACGGTAACTGCTTTTATATTTACTCCATACGCTGCCAGCACCGCTACTTGAGACCGCAGGCCCCGCGGATAGGCGTAGACATTTGTGAGACAAATGCGCTAGGGACGTTTACGCCAGGAGCCGGGGCTAGAGTAAAAGGGCTTGGCGGCGTGGAACTGCGTGTAAGAACTGGGTTATATTAACTGTTACACATCGCGAGGAGCTTATCGGCAGCGCGTTTGTCTATTCGCCTATAGCTGGGCGGCGGCCTTAGGCCCACGTCGGCGGGCTTCACAGGCTTTGCGCATCGTGTGCGGTTTTTCACCTCTATCAACATGGCGTAACGCGCGCCTTCTACGTATCTCAAGTCCTCCTCACCTATCCCCACGTCGCCCAGCTCTTTCAGAAGTCTTGGGAGGTTTTCGACCGGTGCCAGGAACACGATGCCGGCGACGAAGTGCCCGGCCACGGCGGCCGCGGGCTTCGTGAGGTAGAGGAAGACCTGGTCCCCCGGCTCCACCAGGGGGCCCGCCAGCCTCCTCAGCTCGTACTTCTTCGCCCCCGACAGGATCTCCTCCCCGAACTTCGGCTTGATAGACATCAAGTAGTACCTCACGGCCTCTAGACAGCCGGTATATTTATGCTGAGCGGAGAGACGCGGCGGCTTTTAACGCCGAAAGGGGTGCCTCGTTGCTCGGCGGGCTTTTCGTCTGCGGCGCGGCGGGGCGTAGCGTTAAAAACCGAGCTGTTTTTTCTGCCGTGTCGTGTTTCTGTGGGAGGCCTGCGAGGAGTAGCGGGCTTTGCATATATCACGACCCCCAGTGCGTCAAGGACCCGTCTTGCCGCCGGCTTCTGTCTTTCACGCCGGATTGCGAGAGGTGCCACTTGCCGGGGGGCGAGGTGTCGGGGGCCCCGCCGAGGTTGCGGGAGGCAAGGATCCACGGGCCGCTGATAGTCGAGACCGTCACCGGCGGCGTGGATCTGGAGGGAGCCCGCGGCGTGGATCTCTACATCTACAGCGTGCGGGGCGACGTGAGGCTCGTGGGGGCTAGGTTCCGCCATGTGTATATCGACAGCGTGCTGGGCGTGG
>WYEI01000012.1 GCA_009903905.1 Pyrobaculum sp.
GGCTGTACGACGCGTTGAGAGAACGCGACATGCTGGTCATCACGCTTCCCGACGAATCTGCGCCTTTTAGCGACTGGGTCCACGAAAAGGTGGGGAGACTTAGGGACGTGCTTAGACGCGTAGGCGTGGAGTACATCCCCATCACCAGGCTGGAGGAGATATACGGCATAGTGCGGAAGAGGCTCTTCGCGAAGGTGGACGACTCAGTGGCGGAGCAGGCCGCTGGTATATACTCCCAGTACTACTCACGATGGAGGGAGTGGTTCGTTGAGGAGTGGACCAGGCCTGAGGAGTTGAAGAAGGCCTACCCCTTCCACCCTGCCTTTATGCGTACGCTATGGGAGAGAGTTTCCTCCATCCCGGACTTCCAGCGGACGCGCGATCTGATATACACCCTGGCACTAGTCGCCTATCATGTGCCTACTAGGGAGAAGAAATTCGACGACTTGATACTCCCCGGCGACGTAGACCTCGGCCAAGACGACTTCAAGAAGTTCTTCACAGCCGGCGTCGGGAGGCCCCACTTCCTGCCTATCATCGAGCACGATCTGAGGGTGGCCAGAGAGCTGAGCGATCACCACTACCGCGTGGCGGCTGGCCTCTACCTCTACTCTCTCTTCGGCGGGGACGTCAAGAGAAACGCGGCGGATCTGAAGACGGCCGTTACGCTGGCCGCAAAGCCCAAGGGAGGCGACCCTGAGATATACCGACAGGCGCTTGAAGAACTTCTGGATAGGCTTTGGTATCTCTCCGAGGAGAACAACAGGTATTGGTTCTCGGCGGAGCCGAATATAAACAAGATACTGGAGGAGAGGAGAGCCACCGTATTGGCCGAGGAGGCCTACCAAGTCTTGGAGGAGGAGGCGGAGAGGCTTATGAAGGCTATAGATCTTCCATTTGTCAAGGACTTTGCCCGCGGGGTAAACGACATAAGAGATGAGAAGAGGTTTAGGCTGTACGTCTGGCATCCGCGGGCTCAGCCGCCGGACAAAGAGGAGCTCAAGAAGGCGCTGGAGAGGTTGACTTACCGCAACTCCGCGGTGGTTCTTTTGCACAGCGGCATGCCTGTGGAGCAGGCCAAGTACATAAAGGCGTGTGACGCCTTGAGGGAAGAGCTCAGGGAGTCCTCTCAGAGACAGAGGCTTGAGTCGCTGTGCGAGAAGAGGACGCTCGAGTTATACTACGCCTTCTATCAGTCGTATAACAAACTCGCCGTGCCTATGCCCCATGGCGTGGAGTTGCTCGATCTTAGGGTTGAGCTGGCGCGAGGCGAGGCCCCGGGGAGGGCCTCGGCTAAGTTTAGGGAGGCTGTGGCCAAGGCCGTGAGAGATGCGTTGGAAGGAGTTGCGAAATATGTCCCGCTAGATGCCCAGTATCTATACGACGTCTATCTCTCTAAGAGGTTGCGCCACGTCAAGTCTATCGACATAGCGACCATAAGGGAGGACTTCTATAGGGACCCTGATCTGCCCATGGTGGAGCCCGGGAGGGCGCTTACAGAGACTTTGGTGAAGCTGGCCGAGAATGGGGAGATAGTGCTCTCCTGCGGAAATTCGTGGTACTGGCCACAGGGACTTAGAGAGGTTAGGAGCATGCCAGAGGGCGAGGAGACTGCCAGGCTTGGGGAACTTCTAAACTGTGATCCCGAGAGGGCGATAAGCGTGGTGAAGGAGGTTCCGGGAGAGGTGAAGTCGCTTCTAGAGGAGGCGAGGAGGAGGGCCAAGCCAGCCTCGGCGGCGGAGGCGACGCCTGCGGCTGTTAAGTGTGAAGATGTGGAGAAGCCGTTGGCTGGGGGCGTGGGTGCACAGGCCAGAAGTCTCGTGGCCGCCGGCAGCGACGTGACGGCGGTTTTGCGTTTTCTGCAACAGTTGAGGCTTCTTGGATACTTCCAGCTGGTTGATGCAAAGGCCGAGGCCGTGTTTAAAGACGGGGCTGTGGAGTCGAATTGGACCGCCAGAGGCGTCGGTGAAGTGGAGAAGCTTGTGAAGTACCTAAATACGTTGACTGCGGAGGGCGGCGAGGCGTCGATCACCGCGACCTTCACCGTGAGGGAGAGAGTGGTGCCCCAGGAGGCGGCTGAGCTCGCCAAGGCGTTTAAGAACCTAGACATAAGGGTGCGGGGCTCCGTCTGCGGAGGGGCATGATCACGCTCAGAATGGGTGGACGGAGGGCAACCCTTATGCAGGGAGGCAGACGCATAGCCTCGTTCTCCGTGGAGGGGCTCACGTGGTGGCGTGAGCTTTTCGGCGACGTGACGCAGATAGACGACTCCTTCGCCAACTTGGAAAAGGCGGCCAAGGCTTATTTATTTGCTAAGCTGTACCCCTACGTCCACGAGAAGTATAGGCTAGTCAAGACCCTGCGCGAAATGGACGACTTCGCCGCCGTATATTGGATGTGGGAAGTGAAGAACAAGGGCCTTAGGGCCATTGCCGCACTAAAAAAACTCTATCAACTGATCTAAAATTATAAGGAAGGTTTACCAATATTTATGATGAAAAATTTAACTAATAAAGGTATATCATTGGCAAAGAATTAATTAATATCGCGCTAGAGGATTTTGAGACGGCTAGGTGGCTTTATTGTATGGGCCGGTTCCGCTGGGGGTCTCATCGCGCTCCAGCAGTCGCTTGAAAAAGCCATTAAAGTCATCTTGCTTAGTCTATGTATTATCGAGACAGGGGAGCATACCAAAAAGATCTCGCATTAAGCAACTACACGCACTTTTAAGACATTTATAGAATTTTTAAAAATGTACAGAAGGCGATCGAGACTCTTAAGAATACGTTACATCAGATGCCAGGATTAACATTTCCTCTTGAGACTCTACAGAGGGGAATTGAAAATGAGAGGGTTGAAATTTGTCAGGCTACATCGCCCAGTAGTCAACATCGCATAACGTGCCAGGGCGACCTGGCCAAGTGGTGTCTGCCGTACGGGAGGCGGCTGGAGGAGCTCGGAGTGAGGATACTACATACAGACGATGAAGCCGGAGCTAGCGGAGAAGCTGCTAGGCCTACTGGAGGCACTGCGATAGTTGCAAAATTCCCCAAAGTTCGACATGCAGAGTTCAGCGCCGCGTGGCGGGGGTGTCTTGGTGTTGGTGGGGGGTGTGCGGTCTGGGGGTTTGGGTTGAAGAGGCCCTAAAATTTATATAGGCTGTGGAGCGTAGGTGGCTATGCCGAGTTGGAAGGAGCTTGTGCTTGTTAAGGATCACCCCATGCGGAGGGTCTTCATCGAGAAGGTGGTGGTGAACATCGGCGTCGGCACGGGGGGCGAGAGGCTTGAGAAGGCGGCTGAACTGCTGAAGGAGCTTACGGGTGCGGAGCCTTCGAGGAGGAGGGCTAAGAGGTCGATTAAGGATTTCGGGATAAGGAAGGGCGAGCCGATTGGTGTCGCCGTCACGCTTAGGAGGGATAAGGCTGTGGAGTTTTTGATGAAGGCGTTGCAGGCGGTTAATAACAGGGTTAAGCAGTCCAGCTTTGATGATAGGGGGAACGTGTGTTTTGGCATTAAGGAGCACATTACGATCCCGGGCGTTAAGTACGACCCGGCTGTGGGGATTTGGGGGATGGATGTCTGTGTGAAGCTTGCAAAGCCCGGCCTCAGGGTGCAGCGGAGGAGGAGGAAGAGGAGCAAGGTGGG
>WYEI01000309.1 GCA_009903905.1 Pyrobaculum sp.
GAGGTCTATATCGGGGGATAAAGCTTAAATACAAACAGACACGGAGACACGGCCGGGGTGGCCGAGCGGCCCAAGGCGCGGGACTGGAGATCCCGTCCCCGTCAAGGGGGCGTGGGTTCAATGGCGGGAGAACCGCCGGATACATCCCACCCCCGGCGCCACTCTTTCTTACAACGTCATCCAGATAACTGGGAAAAGCTTTTCCTGGTTCGCGTTCCCAGCATAAGCTGGAACACTAGTTTC
Organism: Pyrobaculum sp.; assembly: GCA_009903905.1. The sequence continues at coordinate 244 of WYEI01000309.1, forward strand.
CATGTATCGTACAGAACTCTTACTTGGGAGTCCAACTATTCGTCGTGGACTCGTTTAAGACAACGAGGCGTTGCGACCTAGGCGAGTTGTATAGGCTAGTCTCCAGCGACGTAGATGTCAACGTGCGGGATGGGGTTGCAAAACGCTGCTTCGCGTAGTGGTTGAGGCTGGTTGCGGGCTTCTTCTCTCTGTCGGCGTGGAACCTGGATGCGCGACGTTTATGGCAAGACGCCTCTCTGCCGTGGGGGAGGGCATGCGGGGGTGGTGGGGGCTTCTGCTTAAGAGGGGCGCGGATCCAGACGTTGGAGACCAAGAGGGAAAGAAGCCGTTTCACATAGTTGCGCAGTTAGGGCAGAGCCGAGCTCGCCGAGTCAAGATACGGCGCCGGCCCAAAAGCTGGCGATAACAACCGATGAACGCCTCTCTACGCCGCCGTAGCCAGGCGGCATGATAGAAGTCCACCTGCAACATGGCGGGGAGATGTGTGGCGGCGTCAATACCCCTGAGGCATAGCGCTGATCTCGGCGCAAAAGACGCAGGTGGCAGAACCTTCACTACGCGGCTGCGGGGCGCCGCGGCTTGGCTGTTGAACGGCGGGGTCCAAACGTGAGAAACAACGCCGGTAAGACCCCGGTGGATTCCGCAGACTGCCCAGGGGGTAACGTGTCTTTTGGGTTGTTATGTATGGGGTCTCGCCTCTGCTTTCAGTTGCTTATGGTCAGCCCTGGCCACTGCGGGCATCAAACCCTAGACTGTGTTACTCATCACAAACCAGCATACATCGAGATTTATAGGTGTTTTCGCTAATAGTCAAAAAATAATTAAGTGGCGTTGAAACGTGTCTCGCCGCTGGAGACCGCCGAGGTTGTGCCTGACGTTGCCGTTATATACGGCACGCCGGCTCAAATAAGCGCTATCGCAGGGGCGTTGATCTGGCACGGCATATTCCCAGAAATTAGTAGCAACTGGTTCTTTACGTGTTCGGCGGCTGTAGGCGCACACCGCTCAAAACAGCCTCATGTAAGCATCCCATCGTCTGGAGAGGTGGTGTGGGGCTGGTCAGAGGAGGACGAGGCAAGCGTATATATCCCCGTTGAGCACCTAGAGAAGATATCGACAGGGCTTGAAAACATCAAGTGGATGTATTCCGCCGGCGCGCCTCATGCTCTACGAGCCTCTAGCTCCGCGAGGCTACCGCATAACCTACAAAGATTATAGAGTGGAAAAAGTCAAGAGAGGAGAAAAATTTAAAACCGTAGCCATAACAGCTCCCAGCCGGGGTGGCCGAGTTGGTCCAAGGCGCGGGCCTGCTAAGCCAGGCGCAGCGAGCCCGTCCCCGTCAAGGGGGCGTGGGTTCAACGGCGGGAGAACCGCCGGACACATCCCACCCCCGGCGCCATCTGGCTCTTCTGGTTGTCGTCGGCGTTGCTGGACGCTGACCGATGTTGGTTGTCGTCGGTTCTGCAGGTTCACATCGACTAAGCTCGGCGTTGTAGCTCAATATCGGCAAACGCACAGCGATGCCCGCTTCGAGAAGGCGGCGAGACGAACAGAAGATAGAAAAAGAGGGTGTCTTTTCAGGATTTTTTCCGCGATCTCCCTCTGCCTCGGCGTTCCGTTCTTCACCTTTTCGGCGAGGTAGAGCACTATGGCTTTTCTGATGGTTTCGTCTCGCTCTGCCAGCCTCAAGAGGTCGGTCGTGGCTATATACACCACGTAGTTGGGGCCGGACCTCACTACGTTCGGCCTAAGTCCAGCCGCCTTGAGCTTGTCGGCTATGGCGAGCGCTTTTTCTAGGTCGCGGGTGAAGTATTTAGCGACAAGGGAGCCGCCTCTGCCGCCCACCAGCTCGAGATACATCAAGACGCCCCCCACAGTTATGCTCTTCTTATTCTGCTTGGCGGCGGCTCTAAAGCCGTCGTCGGTGGCCAGTTTTATGTAAATCCACTTATGGGCCTTCAGCAGATCAAGCAACACGCCGTATACGCCCGCCGACTCCCTAAGCTTTACAAACGCCTCTCTGCCCATGGCCACTAAGGCCTCGTATGCATTTGCAACTAAGCCCAGTCTCCAAGGCTCCTTAGCTGCAATCGTCAACTCATATTTGCCGCGTAGAACCTTCCTCCACCTAGCATTCCCATCCCCCAGCCACGCGGTGAGGAGAGGGCCCCACTCCCCGCGTCTGAGGTAGTCTGCAACTAGGTTTATCGCCTCGTTCTTGTTCCGGCTTTGTCTCCAGTTCCTCGCCTTAATACGTACTGCTACGCTTACCCCCTCACGCGTCAAGCTGATCGACGCGATATACACACGGAGCTCTCCATATCTCGCCGCGGCCCAGGCAAACACCTGCCAAGGCTGTGCAGTTTGCATGAAGGGTCGGCCGTCTGCCTCGCCTTCATCGCTTGCCCTCCAGCCCAGCTGGAGTAGCTCAAGCCTCTCGCGCGGAAACTTCAGCAGGTCGGGGAAATACGCCGAGGCGCTTACGCCGTGAATTATAATGTGTGGAGCGAAGTTCTCTCTTACATCCATCCACACTCCATCTAGCGCGTGCAACTTGTTGTTCTCTATTCTGTAGGTGCCCTCAACGATAGCCTTATATATAGATGCCAGCTTAGCTTTTGCTTGCCTCTGGGCCTCCCGCAGAAGCCGCTTCATCGTGTCTCTGAAGTCAAGGAGTTGCCTCTTCTCCTCCTCCGATAACGGAAACGTCTTCATGATCTTCTGCGTCGCGTATTCGACATAGATGATCCACGCCGGGAATACCCAGTCCACCGGCCCCCGGAGGACGCCGCGGGTGGAGACCTCCTCAAGCACCTCCTCCAAGGTCGGCTGCTTCTCAACAGGCCTCAACGCAAGCTCTAGACGTTGTTTAATTTTGTTCAACTCCATAACGCGTCAAACGACATAATAGTCGCAATTTTATCCATGTCTCTTCTTTTTGCTTCGCTATTTAAGCCTTCTCTCCACAGGTAAAGACTGACAAGTGCAGACACACAGGAATAATTATACCTGCCAGCATATACCAAGTGGATCTGATCGCAGAGGTCGTTCCGCTGTGCGAGAGGCTTGAGTCTTCGGAGGACGGAGCTACTTGAACAAAAGGCGGCATCTGCTAACAGCTTTTTTCCACCCTTTTTTCTCTTCAGCTTTCTCCTTTGGTCTTATCTTCTCTATGAGACGCTCTAATGAATGCAACAAACCGTCCTCGTGGCAATCTCCTCTTTCCCTCAACGAAGGGGTATCATCGTCTCTTTCCGGTCTTTGTCTAAACCGGACATATGTAGCCAATTCCACATGTTGACTGTGCGGCATGTCGGCTCCGTAGCTGGTTAAGTTCGGCGCGTCAGCCTCAGCCGCCTCCGGCTCCGTTTACGTCAATAATCATCACGTCG
>WYEI01000298.1 GCA_009903905.1 Pyrobaculum sp.
TGGCGGTGGCTCTCATGAAGAGGAGCAGGAAATCCTTGCTGAGGTTCTTCGACCAGATGGTGTATCCGCCCATAACAAACATCAAGGATATAGTGAAGGCGCTTCTCAGGGTTCTCCCCCTCGGCGGCACCGACATCTCCGCCGCTGTCCATACGGCGGTGAGAGACGCCAAGCAACAAGGGCTCCACAGCTACAAGCTGGTCGTTGTTACAGACGGCGAAGACGACATGGTGCACCCGGAGGCCCTAAAGGCGGCCAAGACAGCCTTTAGAGAGGTCAAGGCCATATTAATAGGCGGAACCAACGAAACTATAGAGTCTTATTTACCCACAATAAAAGTAAATACTGCTAACCTTGAATCGTTAAAAACGGCACTTAAAAATATTTAAACACCAACAAATACTTACCTATGAACTGCGGAGAACTAGCATCAAAGCCTCCCGTCACTATAACGGTGGACAAAACCGTGGTGGAAGCCGCCGAAATGATGGCCGACAACCACGTGGGGTTGTTGGTAATTGTGGATAAGGAAAACCCCAAGAAGCCTCTAGGCGTAATTTCCGAAAGAGACATAATAAGGACCATAGCCGGAAAAGCCCCCCTCACCGTGACGGTGGACAAGGCGGGGACTATGAAAAACTTCGTATATGTCTACGCCGACGAGCCCATCACAGCCGCCGCCCGCAAGATGAAGCAGTTTAACGTCAGACACGTCGTGGTGCTTGATAGAAAAGGCGACCTCGTCGGGGTTATCTCAATACGTGACCTAATAGGAGAGAGGAGCGTCTTGGAGATCCTAGCCAGAGACAGAGCCCCCACACAAGAATAATTTTTTATACACCAACCCAGGCCCCCGACATGAACAAAAACGTCTTAATAGGGATAGCCCTAGCCGCGGTGGTCGTCGCAATAGCCGCCGCGGCGTTGCTAATGTACAAACCCCCCTCAGGCGGCGCCACAGCCACCGCGCCCTCCTCGGTGGAGAAGGCGTACTTGTACTCCGTAAGGCTTCAAGGTGGTCAGGCGGTGCAGATGTCCGCCGTCTATATTCCGCTTAAAGACGGCACAGTATACGGGCAGCTGACCCCCCAAGGCTCCACATACTTCATGGTTAAGGACAACGGCGTAATCAACATCCTTGCCCAGGGCAACGGCACCTACCAGAAATACACATACTTCAGCCGCCTTATGGAGATCTGTACCAACTCCACAGTTACAACCACCGTAGCCGGCGAACAGCTGACAGTCACAAACAGCCAATGCACACCCTCCGCCGCCCCCCTCCCCACGGCGAAGAGGTTCGACGAGCTGGTTCTGCTACTTCAAGGCCTCCCCGGCCCCGCCTCGCAGTCGCATTGGCAGAGGTCCGGCACGGCCCAGACACCCTTTGGACAGGCCACGGTATACACCAACACCACAGAGGTCCCCATTATGGCGGGGCTAAACGCCGTGCTTAACTACGAGAAGCAAGTGCTCCAAGACGGCACGGTGTATTCGCTCAAGATCCAGCTGGCATACGGCGCCCAGGTGGCGGCCACCTTGACCTACACCTTGAGCAACATAACGGCGGTGACGCCGGAGCTCAGAAACGTGATCAACGAGCTGTATAAAGACGTCTCCGCAAAGCCCGGCGGCGGCCTCGACATATTGAAGGTGGCGCAGAAGATAGGCATGTCCTACGAAGGCGAGTGGCCCGCCGCCATAGTCTTCTTCGACCTCCAATGCCCCTACTGCGCCCAGCTCTTCAAATACAACTATACCCTGTTCCAGGGCCACAAGTTGGTGCTGGTGGACCTCGTGGTGCATCAAGATGCCCTCCCGGCGCATGAGCAACTGCGTTGTCTCTACCAGAGCTCCCCCAAAGACGTAATACCAACCCTGAGGGTGGTGTACGACAGATTCCTGGCCCAGGACCCCAACTACACCTCCACGCTTCCCCAGCAACATTGTAGTTTTGACTCCCAAGCCGGTATGCAACTAGCCACGCTTCTGGCAGGCCAAAACGTGGGGACGCCGATGGTCGTCGTGGTTTATCCCAACGGGACCTACACCGTGATCGTGGGCTACCAGCCTGCCGAGATAGCCAAGGCACTTAAGGGGTGAAGGAGTTTCTTTTCCCCCAGTCGGTAGCTGTAGTAGGCGCCTCCCCCAGGCCGGAGTCCATCGGCGGCCAGATCCTCCTCCAGCTCCTCAGAGACTTCAGAGGAAGGACATACGCAGTAAACCCGAAGTACCAAGTGGAGGAGGTCGGTGGGCGGGAGGTACAGTTCTACAGGGGAGTTTCTCAACTCCCCGAGACCCCAGAGCTCGTGGTGGTGGCCACCCCCGCCGACGCCGCGCCGAGGGTTGTGGACGAGGCGGGCCAGGCCGGGGCCAGGGCCGCCATCGTCGTGTCGGGCGGCTTCGCCGAGGTGGGGCGTAGGGATCTCGAGGAGGAGCTCGTCAAGTCGGCAAGGAGACACGGGGTGAGGGTGCTTGGCCCCAACTGCATAGGGGTCTACAACGCCTTCAACGGGCTGGACACCATGTTTCTGCCGGCGGAGAAGGCCGGGAGGCCGCCCCCGGGCCCCATTGCGTTTCTCAGCCAAAGCGGCGCCGTGATGACCGCCGTGTTGGACTGGGCCGCCGGGGAGGGAATCGGCGTGGGAATAGCGGTGAACTTCGGCAACAGGTCTGACGTCACCGAGAGCGACTTCCTGCGGCATCTGGGGGAGGTGGAGGAGGTCAAGGCCGTGGCGCTGTATCTCGAGGGGTTTAGGTGGAGGGGCGACGCCGCCCGGTTCCTAGAGGCGGTGAGGGCGGTGAAGAAGCCGGTGGTTGTGTATAAGGCCGGCCGGGGGGCCGACTCCACGAGAGCCGCCGCCTCCCACACCGCGGCGATGGCGGGGAGCTACGAGATGTATAAGGCGCTTTTTAGACAGGCAGGCGTCGTGGAGGTAGACGACCTGGTTGAGCTGTTCGACGCCGCAAAGGCGCTTGCCGTATATACGCCGGCCAAGATAGAGAAGGTGCTCGTAGTGTCGTCCTCAGGAGGCATGGGGGTCCAGATAACAGACGCGCTCAACGCCTTCGGCCTGTCGGTGCCGGAGCTCCCCAAAGACGCCCAGGAGGAGTTGCGGAGGCGCCTCCTCCCCATCGCCGCTGTGGCTAACCCCGTGGACTTAACAGGCGGCGGCGTGGATGAACATTTCGGTGCCGCGCTGGAGGTGGGGCTTAGACACGCCGACGCCGCCGTGGTGGCCGCCTTGATACATCCCCCTGGCTACGGCGAGAAGGCGGCTGACTACATACTCTCTGCATACGAGAAGTTCCGCAAGCCTATAGTGGTGGTGAGCTTCGGAGGGTCAGCACAGACCAAGGCGCTTGAGGAGAAGCTACGGGGGCGCCTGGTGGTCGTAAACACCCCCAGGAGGGCTGCCAAGGCGCTGTCAGCCGTAGCGTTTTACGGCTCTGAAGTATATCACCGCGGCTACGAGGGATGGTATAAGCATAAAGGTGGCTAGGGCGTAGATGGTGGGGTCTCCGCGGCCTCTGGCGGCGTAGTTCCAAAGTAGTATAGGCGCCGTCACGAAGCCGGGGCTTGTGGTGAAGGCTGTTTTTATGTAGGTATCGAA
>WYEI01000243.1 GCA_009903905.1 Pyrobaculum sp.
GGTGTGAGGGTTTTTCTGTGGATTCGTAATTTGGGTGGGGGCGCCGTGTTGCCGCGTACGGTGTATGTATACAAGTCCGGCAACGTCGTGTGTTTTGCCGATGGTCTTCCCTGGCCCGTGGAGCCGGGGCGTTTGGAGTATCTAGATGTTTGGATGCCGGTGGGATCGACGTCTCACGTTGGTGGTGTGGTGGCTTGGTGTAGGGAGGCTGTTGTGCCTGGGGCGGTGTATGTGGTTAAGTTGGTGACTGCCCGCGGGGCGGAGGCGTCTGTTGTGCTTACTGCTAATTAATATGTGGCAGGTTTTTGGCGTGTTTGACTTGGTGTTTGTTGTGGGTGTGGCGGCGGGGTTGGCGTTGGCGTTGGTGGGGGCTGGGGCGTGGAGGAGGGCTGTGTATGTGTATAGGCTTGAGGGGCAGATTCCGCAGGTTTTGCGGGTGCTTTCTGACGCAGTTTCTGCGGGGCTTAGCTTGAAGGGGGCTGTGGAGTCTGCGGCGGCGCTGGCGCTTAGGCCGATGGGGGATGTGCTTAGGCGGGTTCTGTCGCTGGCTGAGGTGGGCGGGCTCACGGTGGAGGAGGCGCTGTGGAGGGTGGCTAGGGAGCTGCCCTCGCCAAATTTCAGGAGGTTTGCGCTTATTGTGACGGAGGCGGCGCGTTCGGGGGCGAGGCTTCCGGAGGTGCTTGACGTGGCGGCGCGGAGCTTCGCCACGGTGGTGGAGTTCCGGCAGGCGGTGGCTTCTCAGCTCAGGCCCTACGTGGCTCTTTTCTACGCAGTGGTGGCCGTCTTCGCGGTGCTGGCCGACGTCCTGGTCTACATGCTTTTGCCGCAGCTCGCCCAGCTCACGGCCTCGGCCCCGACGCAACAAGGCATCAGGCCGGTGGTTCTGGAGCGGGGGGATGTCCTCCGCGTTCTTTATATATCCGGCTTCGTAAGTGCCGTCGTGGGTGGGCTTATCGTGGGTAGGGTGGTGTACGGGGGCCCGCGGGCGGGCCTCGTGCATGCGGGCGCGGCGGCGATAATCCTGGCGGCGGGGCTATGGGCTCCGCAGTGGATGAAGTTCTGACGGTTCTAGACCAGTACGAGATCTCAGATCTCGTACATGCAGTAGTATACGTCGATAGAGAGGGCTTTAGGCGGTATAGGGCTGTGGAGCCTCCGTTGAGTAGGGAAGAGGTGGAGACGTTGAGTAGGCTCAAGCGGGCTATTCAAAACGTGGGGGAGGTGCGGGACGGCGTTTTGAGGCTTGCGCGGGAGAGGCGGGCGGAGTACCTCGAGGAGCTGGCGAAGAGGGCGGTGGCCGAGTTTAAGATTAAGCTCGACGAGAGGACTTGGGGGAAGATGATGTACTACCTGCGGCGGGACCTCCTGGGGTACGGGGTGCTTGACCCCCTGGTGCGGGACCCCTATATAGAGGACGTCCACGTGGACGGGGCTGGGCACGTCTACATATGGCACAGCCGGTGGGAGTCTCTTAAGACCAACGTAGTGCTGTCTCCCGACGACCTCGACGGCTACGTGCAGAGGTTTTCGGCGCTTGTTGGTAAGTCCGTGTCCTACGCCGACCCCATACTGGAGGGGATGTTGCCAGAGGGCTTCCGGGTGGAGCTGGCGGCGCCGCCCATCTCCCCCAGGGGGCCTTCCTTCGTTATTAGGAAATACTTCGTAGAGCCCATCACGCTTGTGGACATGGTGAAGATGGGCACCATTTCGGCGGACGCCGTCGCCTACCTCTGGCTGATGCTGGACTACGGCCGCAACATCGTGATCGTGGGCCCAACCGGCGCGGGGAAGACCACCCTCCTAAACGCTCTGCTGTACCTAATCAGGCCGGATGCCAAGATCTTCACCATTGAGGACACGAGAGAGATCAACATAGTGCATGAACACTGGCAGGCCTTAGTCACGAGGCCGTCTAGGGCCGAGGGTGTCAGAGACGTTTCAGCCTTCGATCTGCTGGCCATAGCCATGAGGTCGCGGCCCGACTACGTGGTGGTGGGGGAGGTGAGGGGCGAGGAGGCGTACGTGTTGTTCCAAGCCTTCGGCTCTGGGCACTCCGGCGCCACGACGATACACGCCGAGACCATTGAGGACGCGGTGAGGCGCCTCTTGACACGGCCTATGAACGTGCCGCCTATGCTGGTCGGCCTCGCCCACGTCTTCGTGAGGATCATGAGGGTCAAGGTGGGGAACAGCATAGTGCGTAGAGTGGTGGAGATCGCCGAAAACATGGGCGTGGCGCGAGGCGGCAGACCCCGGCTCCACTACGTCTTCCGGTGGAACCTAGAGAAAGACGCGTTGGAGCCTGTAGAAGAGAGCAGACATTTGGAGGTCGTCGCGCGGACTCGTTTCGTCTCTCTGGAGTTCCTCAAGGCTGAGTATATGCGCAGGCAGAGGCTCATCGCCGCTATGGTGGAGCGGGGCTACTCCACGCCTTACGTCGTGGCGAAGATCTTCACGCAATACGCCCTGAACCCGGAGGCGGCGCTGGAGGCCGTCGAGGCGGGGCGGATATGAGGCTGTTCTACGAGCTGTACCGCCAAAGCGGGCTCGCCTTCTCGTACCGCAGATACACGGCGGCTCTCGTCGCCGCGCCGCTGGGGGCTGGGGCGGCGGCAGGCGTCGCTGGGCTCCTCCTGCTGGGGCCCTCTGGAGGCGCGGCCTTCGGCGCCATCGCGGCGTTGCTGACCTTCGCCGGCCTTGTCCTCTACCCAGTTCACCTAGTCACTGCGCGGCGCAGCCACTTTGAGAACAACTTCGTCTACACTCTGGGCGTCCTTCTGCCTCTTCTCGCGGCGGGGGTGCCCCTCGGCAGAGCCGTCACGAGGCTTGCCGAGGTGGAAGAAGATAAATACATCGCGAGGGAGCTGGCGCTGGCTGCGCGGGAGATGGTCGTCATGGGGGCCACGCCGGAGGAGGCTCTGCAGAACAGCGCAGAGAGGACGCCGAGCCCCACCTACCGAGAGACTGTGGAGGTTTTGACAAAGGCGGCGAGGATTACGCAGAGGATAGACATAGTCCTCCTGGCCAGGCTGGACTGGGCCCTAAGGACGAAGCAAGTGAAGGCGCAGTCGCTGGTGAGGTCGCTCTCGCTTATGTTTGAAATCTTCGTAGTGGCGGTGATATTGCTCCCACTCATGGTTTACATAGTGGCGCTGTCCTTCAGCCCACTCGGCAATCTAGAGGTAGGGGGCCTCGGAATCGACCCCCTGACGTTGATGATACTAATGGGTCTAGTCTACACGCCGATTGTTGGGATCGTCTTCTACCTAATATTTGATTCCATGACAAATATATAATTCGAATTAAATTCTAACTGTATAATATAATGGAAAATTTATAGAAGAGCAATTATTCTGCACTTATGTTTAGGCTACGGGGGGTTTCTCTTGTATATGGACCTCCAGGCGCCGGCAAGACGACCTTTGCCGCGTGGTACACCTACCACGTGGATGTTTTGGATGTAGTTGCGGCGGTGGCCGGCCAGGCGCCTCTAGTCGCTGTGGCAGTTGTGGTGCTGTATCTGCTTTTGAGCCGGGAGATACGGAACGAAGTTAGGCGGGTAGAGAGACGCATCGACAAGCTCGAAGAGCGGGTTGTCAGGCTGGA
>WYEI01000284.1 GCA_009903905.1 Pyrobaculum sp.
CACACGCCCATTGTCTTGGCCACTTGTGTAGGCGTCGTGGAGAAAGACGCGGTGCCTCCCGGCGGGGTGGAGCCCGGCGATTTGATCGTGGTAGCGGGTCTCGGCGCCGATAGGAGCGGCCTGGGGGGCTCGGCCTTCGCCAGCAAGGTCCTGGAAGGCGGAGAGGACCCCGGCGCCGTGCAGGTGGCGGATCCGCTTACGGGGAAGAAGCTCATCGACGCGGTGCGGGAGGCGAGGCGTTGCGTCAAATACATAAAGGACCTTGGCGGCGGCGGGCTGGCCACCGCGCTCGCCGAGCTGGCCCACTGGTTCTTCCTAGGCGTAGAGTTCCACCTAGACAAGCTCCACCTCCGCGACTCCTCGATGGCGCCGGAGGAGCTTCTGGTATCGGAGACGCAGGAGCGGCTCATCTTCGTCGTGGCGCCTGACAAGCTTCCTTGCCTCCTCTCGGCGTTGGAGAAGTACGAACTGCCCTACTCTGTGCCCGGCAGATTCGTGGAGGGGGGCCGCGTGAGGGCGTTTTGGCGGGGCGCCGCCGTGGTTGACGTGTCTGCGGAGCTGGCGGACGGCGCGCCCGACCTAGACTGGCCGCGCAAGGCGTATGAGCCTCCTCCTCTGCTTGACATACCCGAGCCTCCTCTAGATAAGGCCGTCGATGCCGTCCTCTCGTCGCCTAACGTGGCGTCTAAGGAGAGGATATACATGCGTTTCGACTTTGACGTGGGCGTCAGGTCCGCGGTCAAGCCGGGCGAGGGCGACGCGGCGGTGCTTAAGCTCTATGAGTACGGCCAGCTGGGGCTTGTGGTTAAGGGCGCCGCCAACCCCCGCTACGCCTACCTCGACCCCAGGCTGGGCGCCGCTAACGCCTTCGTCAAGGCGTATAGAAACGTGGCGGTGACTGGCGGCGTGCCCCTCGCCGCGGTTGACTCCATCAACGTGGGGAGCCCCGAGAGGCCCCACGTCTATTGGCAGTTCGTAGAGGCGGTGGAGGGGCTTAGGGAGGCGGCCGAGGCCCTGGAGGTGCCGATCGTAGGCGGGAAGGTGAGCCTCTACAACGAATACGGCGGCCGCCCCGTGAAGCCCACAGTCGCCGTGGTGGTGCTGGGCAAAATCGCCGACGTCTCCAAGGCCAACAAGGCGGCTTGGCGCCCCGGCGACAAGATATTCCTCTGGGGTGTCACCAAAGCCGAGGTGGGGGGTAGCGAGTACCTCAAGAGGGTGTACGGAGTCGTGGCGGGGGCTCCGCCCTCAGTAGACTACGGCGCGGAGCGCGAGATCGTCGGCGTGATCCAGAGCTGGCTCGGCAGGCTCAGCGGCGCCACCGACGTCGGCCTTGGAGGCCTCGCGGCCGCCCTTGCCAAGATGGCTGTCAACAGCGGGGTGGGGGCCGAGGTCGACGTGTGTAAGGCGCCTTCGGAGACGTCAAGACTTGACTTTCTGCTGTTCAGCGAGTCTAACGGCAGGTTTTTAGCCGCAGGGGAGGAGGGGCCCGGCGTGCAGATAGGCGAGGCACACGGCGACGAGCTCGTGTTGCGTTGCGGCGGCTCTGTTTTGTACCGCCGCGGGGTGGAGGACCTCAGGAGCGTCATGAGGCTTTGATATGTGCGGCGTCGGAGGCGCCTGGGGCGAGGGGGCGGGAAGCGCCGTTGTGAGGATGACGCCTTGGCTCATGCATAGGGGGCAGGAGGGGGTGGGCTACGCCTATCTAGACGGCGGCTCTGTAAAGATCGGCACGCCCCCAGACGACGCGCCAGCCGCCCTGCTCCACACGCGGTACTCCACCACGGGAGCCTACGGCGTCCAGCCCCAGCCTGTATACGCCAAGTATAGAGACTTGGAGCTAGCTGTGGCCTTCAACGGGACGATCGTCAACTACAGGCAGCTGGACCCCTCCGCCTCTTTCGACGGCGAGGCCCTTGCCAAAGGCCTCGCGAGGGCGATTTGGGAGCTGGGGCTGGAGGCCGGCGTCGCCGAGATCTACAGAAGGATCGTGGGAGCCGCATCCCTCGTGGCGCTTCTGCCCTGGGGCCTTCTGGCGGTGAGAGACCCCCGCGGCGTTAGGCCGCTGGCAGTAAGCAATGAAGGCGGCTTGTTCAAGGCGGCTTCTGAGACCATAGCGCTCGACGGCGGTGTGGAACTGGCCCCCGGCGTCGCGGCTCTCTACGGCAAGAGGATCTCCATCTGGAAGGTGGACCCCCAGCCGCCTCGCCTCTGCGCCCTGGAGTACGTCTACTTCGCCCACCCGGCCTCCAGTATGGGGGGCCGGCCGGTGGCAGAGGTGAGGCGGCTCCTGGGCAGAGCCCTGGCGGAGGAGGAGACCGAGCGGGCGGACGTGGTGGCCTACGTGCCGGAGACGGCGAGACACGCGGCGGCCGGCTTCGCCGAGAGGCTGGGCCTCGAAGTGGTAGACGCCGTGGTGAAGAGCCGCTACGCCGGCCGCGTCTTTCTGAAGCCGCCCGGCGAGAGAGACGCAGAGGCCGTCTTCCGCGTGGTGGAGAAGCTGGTGGCTGGGCGTCGCGTGTTTCTGATAGACGACACGTTGATACGAGGCACAAACCTAAGGTCTATAGTGCCCATGCTGAAGGCCGCCGGAGCCACAGCAGTTCATGTGAGGATCGTATCGCCGCCGGTGAGGTGGCCGTGTTTCTACGGCATGGACTTCCAGACGCGGAGAGAGCTGGCGATGTGGGGCAGAGATGTGGAGGACGTAAGAGCCATGATAGGCGCCGACACCCTCCGCTACATGTCTATGGAGAGGTTCGTCCAAATCCTTGGGGAGGGCGTCTGCTACGCGTGCTTCACCGGCAAATATCTACACGACATAGACGTGGCTTGGGCTGAGAGAGAGGTGACGAGCGGACGCGCCGTCACAGCGGTGAGGCCATGAGGCTCGCGGTTCTCGCCTCGTGGAGAGGCACCAACGCCAAGGCTATCTTCGACCACGTGAGGTTGGGCGTCTTGAGGGGTGTCGAGCCGGTTCTGCTCATCTACAGCGACGCCGAGGCCCCCGTGAGGAAGATAGCAGAGGCCTACGGCGTAGATGCCCTCTTTATCCCCCACCGGGGAGTTCCCCGCGCGGCTCGGGAGAGGGAGATTCAAGAAGCGCTTAGGCGCTACGGCGTGGACCTAGTGGCGTTGGCGGGGTACGACTACATCCTCAGCGCCTCGTTCATAGAGCAGTACCGCTGGAGGATCCTCAACATACACCCCTCCCTCCTCCCCTTCGCCGGCGGCAAGGGCATGTACGGCATGCGGGTACACGCCGAGGTGTACAGGGCGGGGGCGAAGGTGACGGGCCCCACGGTGCACCTAGTGGACGAGTCGGTGGACGGGGGCCCCATAGTAGACCAGTGGCCCGTCTACGTCGGCGACATCTACGCGTTGAATCTGCCCTACGAGGAGAAGTTGGGCATAATGGCCGACCGCGTCTTGATGTATGAACATAGGCTGTACTCCCGCGTGATACAGGCGGTGGCGGAGGGGAAGCTGGAGGTGCGGACGGAGAAAGTGAAGGCGCCGCGCGTGGTTGAGGAGGGGGGACGCATTAGGTACGTAGAGGAGGAGGTGGATAGGACCTACGCCATTTTAAACATCGATGGGGCCTGGATGCAGCAGTGGAGAGAGAGGCAGAGGGCGTATGTGGAGTTTCAACTAAAAGAGTGGCGGGACTCCGGGAGGCCCATGCACCTCATCTGTCCCCATGGTTGTCTGGATTAGGGGCGACGGCCTTCACAAAGAGGCTAGGCGGTGGGCCGCGGAGCACGTGAGGCGGCTGGAGGAGAGATACGGCATTACACCGAAACTCGCCGTCCTGCTCCTCAACGACGACCCAGTCGAGTTGGAGACGCAGAAGCGCTACGTGTCGCTGAAGGCGAAAGACGTGAGGGAGGTAGGCGGGGAGGTTGAGGTGTACGAGCTGTACAAAGAGCCGCCGGAGGTTAGGGAGGCCGCGGCGCTGAGGCTGATCGAGAGGCTAAACAACGCCGACGACGTGACGGGCATCATCATCCAGAAGCCCCTCCCGCCCTACATCAACGAGGCCAAGCTATTCGAGCGCCTAAGCCCCATGAAGGACGTAGACGGTCTCACGCCGGAGAACAAGAAACGCCTCGTGGCGGGCTTCGACCTCGACAGAGACGTACTGCCCTGCACGCCCGCCGGCATCCTGGAGCTGTTTAGGCAATACGGCGTTGAGCTGCGGGGAGCCGACGTGACTGTGGTAGGCAAAGGGACGCTTGTGGGATTCCCCCTGGCCATCATGCTCATGCAGATAGACGCCACGGTGACGGTTCTCCACGCCCTCTCCAAAGACAGGCTCTACTACGTCCGCAACGCCGACGTCGTCATATCCGCCGTCGGCCGCCCCCCGGAGCTCTACCGCGACAACCCCTGGCGCCTCACTGGCGACATGGTCAAGGAGGGCGCCGTTGTGGTGGGCGTAGGCGGCAAGGTCGACCCAGCCACAAAGAAGTGGTATTTCGACGTGGACGAGAGCTCAGTGGCGCAAAAGGCCTCCTACCTCACCCCCAACATAGGCGGAGTCGGCCTAGCCACTAGAGCGCGTATACTCAAAAACCTCATATTGACCACCTACATGGTTGCGACACAGACCACTTCGCCAAGACTCCTAACGCTCTAACAGCTGGAGAGGCCGATTAGACAAGATAAGGCTACCGACGAGCCAGGAGACGTCCGCCGCTCAGATATCGCAATAATCTCTATTCACCAATAAAGAGCTTAACAAACCTCTTAAACTGCTCTGGGGAAGACGCCTCCTAGAGTGGTTTGTGGGTTGCGGTGTGGCTGGCTGTAAGCGCCTCTTTGGTTATTTTGAGGAGTTTGTCGTAGCGCTGGATTAGGCCAGCCACGTCCCCCGTCTTCCTGTAATACTCTTTGTCTAAGTGTTCGCCGCCGCAGAGCAGTCTGAAGGTGTCGCCGGAGATCTCGTCGATCAGCAGGAGGCGGCTCCCCACCCGCCCGAACTCGAACTTACCGTCTATAAAGTCGCAGTTGACCGCGGCGTAGAGCGTCTTGAGGGCCTCGGCGGCCTTCACGGCGGCCGCCGTCATCTGGCTGAGCTCTTCTTCAGAGACGACTCCGCCCTCCACTGCGTCTTGGGGGAGGATTAGGGGGTCGTGCAATCTGTCGTCCTTGAGGTGGAACTCCACGATAGGTCTCTTGAACGGCTGGAGGGGCTTTACATGGGGCATTCTCTTGAGGTAGCTTCCGTAGGCCTTAAACCTCACGATGACCTCCAGGGGGATGGCCTCAGCGCGGAGGACCTCCAACGCGTTGGGCCCGGCGCGGGCCAGGTAGTGGTTCTCCACGCCGACGGCCCTTAGATGCTGGAACAACAAGGCGCTGAGCTCCGCCGCCAGCTCTCCCTTCGCCGGCGCCTGGTCTCGCCGGGTTCCGTCGAAGGCCGTGACCTCGTCCTTAAACACGAGGATCAGCTTGTCCCCCTTGGCGTAGACGCGCTTCGCCTTGCCCTCGTATATAAGTTCCATAGGAGACGCCAACTCCACTCTTATAAGCTTTGTGCTGTTTTTAATCAAACGATTCAACGACATGGCACATGCCCCCTATCTTGTCTTGTATTTTTTCAATAGGCTTTTAAATTGAGAATTTCGCATGGGTATGGACAAGGTCTTGGTGGTTGGGGATGGGGCTAGGGAACACGCCATTGCGTGGGCCTTGGAGAAATCCGGCGTCGTCGTAGGCGCCGTAGCGGGTCATTTAAACCCAGGCTTGGCGGAGGTCGCCAGGCGGACGGGTGGGCGGGTCTTCAGGGGGCCGCCTACTGACCCAGCGACTGTAGTCAAGTCTGCAGAGGAGTTCTCGCCTGACCTCGTGGTGGTTGGGCCGGAGGAGCCGCTTTTCGCCGGGGTGGCCGACGCCCTGCGGGAAAGGGGGTTTAGGGTGGTGGGGGCGTCGAGGAGGCTGGCTGTGGTGGAGATGCGGAAGGACTTCGCCAGGTCTCTGCAGTGGAAGTACGGAGTCCCAGGGAGGCTTATCTACGGCGTGTTTAAGAACGTAGAGGAGGCGTACGGCTTCAGCAAGGCCCTCGGCGCGGTGGCCATAAAGCCGATTAGACAGGCGGGGGGGAAAGGCGTTAGGGTAGTCTACGGCGACGCGCAGTATCTAGAGTTCGACGAGATGTACAGGAAAGGGGCCGAGGATGTGTTGAGGCAACTGTCCCACTACAACGATGTCGAGACGGCCGTCCTGGTGGAGGAGGCCGTGCGAGGCGTGGAGTTCACCCTCCAGGCGCTCACCGACGGGGAGACCCTTTTCTTCTTTCCCCCTGTGCAGGACAACCCCCACGCCTTCGAGTACGGCCTCGGGCCGGAGTGCGGAGGCATGGGCACGGTCTCGCCGTTGCCGTTCCTCGAGGAGGGGGAGGTGGAGGAGGCGAAGAAGGCGGTGGAGGCCACCGTAAAGGCGCTTCAGGCGGAGGTGGGGGAACGCTATGTCGGCGTCATAAGCGGCCAGATGATGCTCACGGCGAGAGGCCCCGTGGTGATTGAGTACTACAGCAGACTCGGCGACCCGGAGGCCCTCAACGCTCTGTTCCTCTACGAAGGAGACGTCTACGAGCTCTTCAGCCTCACGGCCGACGGGAAGCTCCACAAAGCCAAGCCAGCGTTTAAAGACGGCTATGTCGTCATTAAGGCGGTAGCGCCTCTCGGCTACCCCCATAGAAGGGATTTGGCAAAGGGTCGTCTCTTCTCTATAGACTGGGACGTGATTAAGAGGGAGGGGTGCATGGTCTTCTTCTCCTCAGTGGAGGAGCGAGGCGGCGTCTACGTCACCCTGGGGTCGAGGGCGCTTGAGGTTCTCGCCTACGGCATCACTCCGGAGGAGGCGTACGCCCGGTCTGAGCGGTGCATGGCGGCTCTGAAAGGCGACGGGCTGTTCTACAGAAGGGACATAGGGTCGCCGGAGTACATGGCCACCATGAGGGAAAAGGCGGAGAAGGCCAGGCTGGTCTATAGATGGAGGAGAGCACACGGCCTAGACGGGAGGGTGTTGCTCTGGGAGCCCGGCGTGGGGCTTAGGGAGTATAGGCTATGAAGTTCGCGGTTTATCTAAACATAGCGTATAAGCCCGGGGTTAGAGACCCCGAGGGCGACACCATAAAGAGAGAGCTCTTCAGCCGGGCTGGCCTTGACGTAGATGTGAGGGCTGGTAAATGTCTGGTCTTGACGCTGGAGGCCTCCGGCGAGGACGAGGCTAGGGAGAAGGCCGTGAGGCTCGCGTGGGAGCTCAGGCTAGGTAATCCCAACGTACACGTGGTCGAGGTGGTGAGGGTATGTACAGAGTCGCAGTGTTGAAGTTCCCCGGGACTAACGGCGACTACGACGTGTTGAGGGCTTTGGAGCTGGCGGGGCTGAGGGGGGAGCTTGTGTGGCATAGAGACTACAAAAGCGGTCTCTACGACGCCGTGGTTTTGGCAGGCGGCTTCAGCTACGGCGACTATCTAAGGGCCGGCGTCATCGCCGCGCAGACCGACGCGGCGAGGCGGGTCCGCGAAGACGCTGAGAGGGGGACCCCTGTGTTGGGCATATGCAACGGCTTCCAGATATTGACAGAGGCGGGCCTGCTTCCCGGCGCCCTGGCCCCGAACGAGCCGCCGGGCTTCATCTCTAAGTGGATAAGAGTGCGAATCAACGACGTGAAGACCCCCTTTACGCACCTCTACAAGCCGGGGGAGGTGGTTTACATGCCGATAGCCCACGCGGAGGGCCGCTACGTGCCGTCGGGCTCCTATTCTGCCGTGGCTAAATACGTGGAGAACCCCAACGGCTCCTTCGACGATGTGGCGGGAGTCGCCAGGGGCAACGTCGTGGGCCTCATGCCGCATCCCGAGCGGGCGGTGGACAGAGACGTGTCGAGGGGAGGAACGGGCGGGCTTAAGCTGTGGCTCAGCTTAAAAGAGTGGCTCAAGAGGTGACATGTCGGCGGGGCTCCTCGGCGTCTACAGCTTCGGCGGCGCCGCCGAGCTGTGGCCTTTGATTTTCTACGGGATGAAGGCCATGGCGAACCGGGGCGACTCCGCCGAGGCCTACGTCTACGACGGAGGCGGCTTGAGGAGGGTAGAGGTGGACTTGGCGCGTGAGGCGGAGAAGTCGCTAAGGGGCGTGGCCGCTGTGGGTTGCGTCTCGCCGGACGGCGGTTGCTGTGCGGAGTTTCCGGGGGGCGTCAGATGTGGCTTCGGCGGCACCTACGTGGAGCTGGGCAGAGACGGCGTGTTGAGGGCGAAGAGAGGCACGCAGCTTTGGCACCTCGCGGTGGGGGTCCACGGCTTCGACTTCGCCATCTTGGCGACTGAGAGCGCCGCCGTGGAGATACTCGGCGGCGAGGTGCGGAGGAGCCTCGCGCCTGGTGAGGAGGTGGAGATAACGGAGCTCTCTGTGAAGGCCAGGGGAGGGGGGCCGCGGGAGCCGCTCTGCGCCCTTGAATTTGTCTATACGGCGAGGCCCGACAGTAGCATAGACGGCGTGGAGGTGGCCGCCGCGAGGGCGAAGGTCGCTGAGAGGCTCGCCGCCAAGATCGGAGTCGTCCCTGACGTGGTGGTGGGGGTGCCGGAGACTGGGTCCTACTACGCCGCCCACATCGCCGCGGCGTTGGGGAAGCCGTATATACCTGCCTTCGTGGCCACGGCGAGGGGCAGAAGCGCGCTTCTAGACGAGTTGCGGGAGAGGATGGCCGTGATCCAGCTGAAGGCCAACGTGATAGAGTCGGCGGTGAGGGGGAAGAAGGTGCTCCTCATAGACGACAGCATCATCAGCGGCATGACCCTTAAGCTGATCGCCAAACTCCTCAGAGAGAAGGGAGGCGCTCTCGAGGTCCACGCCGCCGTCGTCGCGCCGCCGCTGAGGAGGCAGTGCCCATACGGCGTCAAGATGCCGCCGGCCAGCCACATGATATTCAACGCCGTGCCGCCCGACGACGTAAAACATGTCCTCGAGCTAGACGGGCTCACGTTCCTCAGCTGGGAGGAGCTGGAGGGAGTGTTCAGAGAGCTGGGGCTCCCCGTCTGCACCCTCTGCATGAGGGCATGAAGTACCGCGACGTGGGGGTTGACATAGATAAACACTGGGCTGTACATAGAGAGGTGGCGCGGAGGTTGGGGGGCGCCCGGGGCCTCTACACGGGATGGGTCGAGGTGGGCGGCGTGGAGACGGCGCTTCACGTTGACGGCGTCGGCACCAAGGCCATACTCGCCCTGGAGCTGGACAGGCTGGAGACGGCGGGGCGCGACTGCGTCACGGTCAACGTCAACGACGTGGTGTGCGACGGCTTTAGGCCCATCGCAGTTGTGGACTACGTCGCCGTGGAGCCGGCGCACCTAGATAAGGTGCCCAGGCTGGTGGAGGGCGTGGCGTCGAAGGCGGAGGAGGTAGGCGCCGTGCTTCTTGGCGGCGAGACTGCGGTGCTCCCCGGCGTGGTGTTTGGCGTAGATGTGGTCTGCACCGTGCTGGCTATCCGCGTCGCCAAGACGCGCCCCCCGCAACCGGGCGACGTGTTGATAGGGCTACCCTCCACGGGCCCCCACGCCAACGGCTACAGTCTGCTCCGCCGGCTCTTCAAGCCGGGTGAGGAGATCTGCGGAGCCCGCGTTGCCGACCTGCTCCTCGCCGAGGTAGCCGACTACAGCCGCGTCCTCGAGGCCATGAAAAACGGCGCAGTGGCAGGCGCGGTTCACATAACAGGCGGCGCCTACAGGAAGCTGAAAAAAGCGCTCGGCGACAGAGGTGCAGAGCTAAACTTCGATGTGCCTTGTATATTCAAAGAAGTGGTTAAACGCGGCGTAGACGCCGCAGAGGCATACCGAGTCTTCAACATGGGAATAGGCATGGTCATATACACAGACAATAGCAACGTAGAACACGCCCTCGCCCTCTTAGAACTCCTCAACCCCAAGATAATAGGCCAAGTGAAGGAAACAGGTCCGCTGGTAGTAAACGGAATAGAAATCCAGTAACAAGCACCACAAATTGTTTTCAGCGCAGTGAGATATTATGGAGGTTGTGGTGCGTAGTATTTGAGGATTAGTGGGATGGTTTCGCGTAGGTATTTTATGAACTCCGGTTGCTCCGCCAGTGGGGGGAGGAGCTTTGCCTTGCATCTGCCATATCTCTCCTGGATCTTCTTGTAAATGTAGCCGCGGGTGAGCACGACGGGCGCCGCGACGTCTACGCAAGGTGCCGTGTCCACGTTGGGTTCGCCGTAGAGGAAGGCGGCTGGTATGCCTGTGGCTTTTACCTCGCCGGTTGTGTCGGGGCCGTGGAAGATGTACAGCTGGGCGCCGAGGCTCCGCAGATAGTCAACGAAGCCGGGCCACTTAAGCAGGGGAGGCGACTTGACCGTGGCCGCCGCCAAGGCACTGCGGTAGTCTTCGCCGTCTGCAATGAACATGGGTATGGCCAGCCCCTCGCCGGCGAATCTAGGCTCCGTCTCCATGAAGGCGTAGCCCGCGCCGACGGCCTCGGCTAGGGCCTTGGCCTGCTCGTTGTGCTGGTGGTCGCGGGAGCCGTGGAAGAGGAGGATTACGGCTGGTGGATGCATGCCGGGTCCTCCGCCAGCGGGTCTTTGAAGTAGGCGTAGGCCCTGGCGCGGGAGCCGCCGCAGACGTCTTTGTATCTGCAGACGCCGCATCTGCCGCCTAACTCCCCCCTCCGCATCTTCTGCAGAAGTGGGTGTTCCCGGTATATCTGGACGAGGCTTTGTCTCCTCACGTTGCCGAGGGGGTAGGGGAGGAAGCCGCTTGGATGCACAGTGCCGTCGTACGCCACGAAGATTATGCCGAAGCCGTCTCTCGTCGGCACGATGGTTGGATCTATGCCCCTAGTCGGCGGTCCCAACAGCTTGTGGAGCCTCTCAGTCAAGTGGCGGTAGAGGGGGTGGTCGTAGGTCTTGCCTTCGAGGCGTTCCAGCTTTGCCCTTCTGTAGAAGGGGGCCTCCACGGTGCGGATCTGCACGCCGTAGGTGCTTACGTCCACTAGGAATTGTACGGTTGCTTCGTACTGCTCCGGCGTTATGTCTAGCTCCTCTTTGGCCCTGCCCGTCACGATTAGGAAGAATACTTCCCACACCTTTACCCCTAGGTCTTTCAACAGCTTCACGACCTCGGGAAGCTCCGGGAGCGACTTACGCCAGACCACTGTGTTTACCTGGACGGGGATGCCGAGCTCCACCGCTGTCTTTATGGCCTTCACAGTATCGTGGAAGCTACCGGGGATGCCTCTGAGCTCGTCGTGCGTCTCGGGCCGCGCCCCGTCTAGGCTGATGGAGATGGACTTGACGCCGTGCGCCCTTACCTCCTTAAGCGTCTCTTCGTTTAGGTTGGGGGAGACCGCGGGCGCCAGCGAGACTGGGACCCCCGCCGCGTTGGCGTAGTCCACGAGCTCCCAGAGGTCTCTCCTCATGAGGGGGTCTCCGCCGGTTATTATGAGCAACGGCTTGGGGTCGCCGAACTCCGCTACCTGGTTTATTAGGCGCTTCCCCTCGGCGGTGGTGAGCTCGCCGGGGAGGGGCTTCAAGATGGCGTCTGCCCTGCAGTGTTTGCAGGCCAAGGGGCAGGCCTTGGTGGATTCCCAAAAGACGAGGAGAGGTGCCGTGTGGAACCTGGCGATGAGCTCCTTTACGTTTTTCACATCTACCTCCCGACTTCTCTTTTTAATTGTTTGAACGCCTCTTCCAACGCGGCTGACGTCTGTTCCACCACCTCGCGGGTGTGGGCGGCCGAGGTGAAGTTTACCTCGTACTGCGACGGCGCCAGGTAGACGCCGTGTTTAAGGGCTATTTCGTGTAGCTTTAGGTAGAGCCTCTCGTCGCTCTCTCTTACGTCTTGCGGCGTCTTTACGTCGCCCTTCTTGAAGTAGAACTGGAACATGGAGGCTATTTGTTTAACCACCACGTCAAAGCCTGCCCGGCCCGCGGCGTCCTCCACGGCCTTGGCCAGCCGTTGGGCCGCCTCGTCCGCCACGCGGTAGGGCTCCCCTGTCTCGAGCTCGGCTAACACGGCGAGGCCCGCCGCCACGGAGACCGGGTGGGCGTTGTAGGTACCTGCGTTGTAGACGGGGCCGCTGGGCGCCACTAGGTCCATGACGTCTGCCCTCCCGCCGAAGATGCCTATGGGGAAGCCGCCGCCGACCACCTTGCCCATGGTGGTGAGGTCCGGCCTTATGCCGAAGTAGCCCTGGGCGCCCGAGAGCCCAACCCTGAACCCCGTTATTACCTCGTCGAAGATGAGGAGCGCGCCCACCCTCTCCGTCTCCTCTCTAAGCGCTTTGATGAACTCCCTATCTGGTATTATCAAGCCGTAGTTTCCTGCAATCGGCTCCGCGATCACGGCGGCTAGGCGGTTGCCGACTTCCCTCGCCGCCTTTACGAAGGCGTCGACATCGTTATACGGCACCACAGTGGTGAGCTTGATGACGTCTTGCGGCACGCCGGCGCTGGTGGGGACGCCCCAGGTGGCGGCGCCCGACCCAGCTTTGACAAGGACGTAGTCGTGGGAGCCGTGGAAGTTGCCGTCGAACTTTATTACGACGTCGCGTTTGGTGTATCCGCGGGCCAGCCTTATGGCGTTCATGGTGGCCTCCGTGCCGCTGTTGACGATGCGCATCTTCTCCACGGAGGGGACGTGGCTTCTTATCTTCTCGGCGTACGCCACCTCCTCCTCCGTCAAAAGGGCGTATATCCACCCCCTCTCCAGTTGCCTCTCCACTGCATTCTTTACCTTGGGGTGGGCGTGGCCTAGGATTACGGCGCCAAAGGCCAAGCAGTAATCGACGAGGTTGCCGCGATCTGTGTATAGGTACGGCCCCGAGGCGCCCTTGGCAATCAAGGGAGCAGGTAGGTGCTTGAGCGCCCGCGCCGGCGAGTTGACACCGCCGGGGAAGAGCAACTTCGCTCTTTCGAAGACCATGGAGGCGAGAACTCATATATTTATTACAAATGCCTCTTGTGGGCCGCGTCTATATCGTAGGCGCCGGGCCGGGGGATCCCGAGCTGATCACAGTCAAGGGCCTTAGGCTTCTTGGGTCTGCCGATGTGGTGTTGCATGACCGGCTTGTGTCTGCTGAACTTCTGAGGCGGGTTAAGCCGGGCGCGCTTGTGATCGACGTGGGGAAGAGGCCGGGGGGAGTGGGGCCGAGCCAGGAGGAGATCAACGAGTTGCTATTCAGCTACGCCCAGCGGTACGACCTCGTGGTCCGGCTTCACGGCGGCGACCCCCTTGTCTTCGGAAGGGGCTTCGAGGAGTGCGAGTTCCTGGTCACGCGGGGCATCCCCTGCGAGTTTGTGCCGGGCGTCTCCAGCGGCTTGGGGGCGCCCGCGAAATACTTCATCCCGCCTGTGGTTAGGGGCGTCGCCAGCTCGGTGGTTTTGGCGACGGGGCGGGAGGACCCCAGGAAGGGGGCGCGGCAGGTGGACTTCAGGAGGCTGGCAGGCGCCGTTGACACGATTATTATTTACATGGGCGCCTCCGCGGCGGGCGAGATAGCCAGAGAGCTCATGGAAGGGGGCCTTCCGGGGGATACGCCTGTGGCTGTGGTGAAATCTGCGTACTTCATCGACGAGGAGTTCTTCGCGACGACCCTAGCCGATTTATCTTCAGTGCCTAACCCAAGCGTAATTGTGGTGGGCAGAGTGGTGGAGCGGGGGGTGAGGCTATGGGAGGCGGCGCGGAGGTTGTCGTTGTGAGGATTAAGGAGGGGCCCTGCCCCGGGGATGCCCTCTGCGTATCAATAGGCGGGGTCGTGCCGCGGCGAGGAGTGGCGGTGCCCGACGGCGACTACCTGGTGGTGATGAGCCCCGCCGTTGCGCAGGCGGTCAACGTGAGAGAGGTGGCGAAGCGGTTCAAATGTGTCATCTGCGTAGGCCCCTCCACTGCGGCCGCGGTGGGTGGTTGCGTGGTGCCCCGCGAGTATACCAGCTACGGCGTGGCTCGGCTCATCAAAGCGCTGGCGCCGGGGAGGACTATAGTGCTTCGCTCAAGCGCCGGCAACGACGTGTTGAAAAGCCTCATCCCCGACGTGGTTGAGGTCCCAGTATACGACGTCGTAATCGACGAGGCGAAGCTCCGCGAAGCCGTGCAGATTGCCGCAGGCGCCCGCGCCGTGGTCCTCACCAGCTCCGCCGCGGCCGAGGCCGTGGCGAGGCGCCTAGACCTCTCAGACAAGCTCGTGGTGGCCATAGGCGCCGTCACGTCGAAAAAACTAGCGGAACTCGCAGTACCGCACATAGTTGCGGAAGAGGCCACGATAGAAGGCTCTGTGAAGACGGCTTGGAGATATCTGAGAAAAAAATAGGGTTTACTATATCCCTATTAACTGACGCACAGCAGATACTAGCTGATCCAGGATGTTGTTTGTGGAGTTTTTGAAGCCCAGTATCTGATTAACCGCGCCCTGAACCACGCCCGTTACAGTGAGCGCAAACGCGCTTATAAGCGCCACCGCTACCAGCAACAGCAGGACCTCTTCGACGAGTACCGCGCCCCTCACGTAATATACTGCTCAATATAAACTTCTTAAGGGCAGGCTCTGGGGGGCAGTTTTATAAAGTGGGCGGTGTGTGGGGCTATGCGCGTTCCCATATGGGTCGAGGCCTCCCGCCTCAGGGTTTTAGTTTTTGGCGGCGGCTCTGTTGGGACCCGGAGGGCGAGGTTTTTCCGCTCTGCTGGGGCCGAGGTGAGGGTTGTGGCTAGGGAGGTGTCGCCCGAGCTGGGGGCGCTGGGTGTCGAGATCAAGCGCGTGGATCTGCGCGTGTACGACCCCTCGCCGGACATCCAGTGGGCCGACGTGGTGGTGATAGCCGTCAGCGACGTGGAGCTGGCGGAAAGGCTGTATAAACTCGCCGACGGCATGGGGAAGCTGGTAAACGACGCCACAGACGCCTCCCGCACCCACGTGGTGGTGCCCTACGAGAGGGAGGTCGCAGGTCTGAGAATCGCGGTGACCAGCGAAGGCGCCGCGGGGACGCCGGCGAGGCTCTCCCTAGATGTAATCGAGGAGTGCATCAAGAGGAGTTGGATACCCACCTTCTATGAGGTATACAGCGTGCTTAAGAGGGAGGCCAAGGCTTGGATCCCGGACGCCAAGCAGAGGCTCCGCTTCTACCAGCAACTGGCCGAAGACGGGGTCTTCACGTCTCTCGTCAAGAGCGGAGACTTGGAGGGGGCGCTTGCGAGGGGGCGGGAGCTCCTCGCCGCCCTCTACAAAGAGCTTAATAGACAGACGTAGTGACGACTTGGTGAGGACAAGAACCCGGCCTGAGAGATGAGGAGGGTATCCTGCGCCGAAGCCCATCTCCTCGCCGAAACACCTAAAGCTTATGGCCGCTGGCCGGTGTAGACGAAGCTAGAGACGGCATTGGTTACGGCGGCTGACGCCGCCGGTCCCGTCCTCCAGGAGGTCTCCACTGGCGAGGTCCTCCAAAGCGCCCCCGCAGAGGAGACGGCCGATGCTTCGGAGAAGCTGATTCGGATCGTCAAAGAGAAGACGCGGATGTCGGCGGAAATAGAGCTGGAGCATAGAGGGGATGTGCACAACGACGTATTGAGGAAAATGCTAGACGCCTTCTTGCAAAAGTTTCTTGTGCCCACGCCATCTGGCTGGGAACCGGGGGTTGGGGTGGTGAGTGGACAACCCCACGGAGAGGCCCCGGCGGTATGATACAGGCTGGTGGTTTTCTGAATGTGATGAGCCGCCGATGGTGTAGATGTGGGGCACACCCTTTGCCGATGTTTACGCCTTGTGGCGTTATTTCCATAGTTCTAATAGGAGCTTCTTAAGCGCCAGGTGTTTGTCGAAGTTTCCAGTCTTTATCCAGCGTCCACACGCCTTATACGGCGAGAGGACGTAGAGGCCGTATCGGCAGACCACCTCCTCCACGGCGGTGTAATACGGCTTGGAGGCGACGATGATGACCGTGGAGCTCCTCGCCATCTTCTCGACGCCTTCCACAACGCCGACCCGCCGTGCCCACCTCTTTATCTCCTCAGGTGGTAAACCGCTGAGAGTCTCGTCGTAGGGCTCCAGCACCTGGTCCTCGTGGACCAGCCCATATTTCGCGGATATGATATAGAGCGATACAGGCACGCCATGCGCTCTAACCTCGTCTACGGCCTTCGCCACGCGCTGAACCGAGGGGCCCCGGTACAACAACCTCGCGGGGGCGGCCACGCCGAGCTTCTCGCCCGTACAGTTGGTGACTACGGAAAACACGGCCAAAGATTTTATTAGAGGGTTAAAACAGTTCCCCATGGACGTCACGACGGCGTTAGTGCTGGGCGTGGTGCAAGGAGTGGCCGAATGGCTCCCCATAAGCAGCAAGACGCAGATAATGCTGGTCTCGCAGATGTTGCTGGGAGCATCCCCACAGATTGCCTACTCCTTGGGCCTCTTCTTGGAGGCGGCTTCGGCCCTGGCGGCGTTGATCTACTTCAGGTGGGTATATCTAAAGATCTTGAGAGGCCTCCTCGGCGACAAGGAGGGGAGGAGATGGCTGACCTACGTCGTGGTGACCACCGCGGTTACGGCACTGGTCGGGATCCCGCTGTATTACGCGGCGAAGAGGTGGCTCCTCGTCGGCGCGGAGGTCGGGTGGCTCATGGCGGCGCTGGGAGCCGCCGTCATCCTCAACGCAGTTCTGCTCCAGGGGGCAAGGTCTGCCGCAGGTCTCAAGTCCTTCGGCGACATGACGCTGGGCCACATGGCGTTGGTGGGGCTGGCCCAGGCGCTGTCTGTCCTCCCCGGGCTCAGCAGGTCGGGCTTGACCACCACAACCCTCCTACTGCTCGGCTACAGGCCCGATGAGGCCTTCAAGGCTTCCTTCGTGCTGGTCCCCGTGGCGGGGCTGGGCGCCACTGCCCTGGCCTACCTCTCCGAGGGAGCCGCCGTGGCCACATCGGAGGCGCTGGCCGCCTTCGCCATAGGCGTCGTTGCGAGTCTAGTCACAATAAAGGCCCTGCTGGTGTTTGCAAAGAGCAGACACGTGGTCTTGGTCAACTTCGTGGTTGGGGCGCTGGCGGTAGCCGGAGGCCTTTTAAGGGCTTTTGTTGGTTAACGCCGCGACGTATCTCCTCGCCCCATATATAAGCAGGGCCTCCAGCGGGATCTGAAGCCACTTCACAAGAATCTGGCCCCAGATAATCTGAAGCTCAGGCCCAAAGGCCAGCGAGATAAACACCGCAGTATCAACCACCTGGGCCACCAGGGAGGAGCTGTAGGCCCTTATCAAGACATGTAGACGAGGCCACTTGGTGACTATGTAGACGTCTACAGTAGAAGACACGAGGTAGGCAGTAAGCGAGGCCACGGCGATCCTCGCCGAGGGGGCTATGACGGAATCCACAACGGCAGCTCTGTCGGCAAACCAGGCCGGGGGTGGAAGGGTGGAGGCGCTCCACGCCGCAAACGCCACAGCGGCTTGAAAGAAGAAGCCCAGCCTCACGGCGCGGAGGGCGAACCGCCTCCCGAAGTATATCGCCATGGCGTCCAGCACAGCCACGTTTGTCATAAATATGACGGTGCCCGCCGGCGCGACGCCGACTCCGTAGTCCACGAGCTTATTCGCGATGAACTGCGCCGCCGTCAAGCTACCGAAGAAGAGGCCCACGAGAACTGCGTCTGCCTTCTCTCTCCACAGCCGCAGAAGCAACAGATAGAAAAGGTAGAGTGCCACCCCGTATCCCCAGGCTATAAACAGGGCGAGCATGGCGTCTAGACGAGGCGCATTTAAAAATATAAAGCAGGCATTTGTCGAATTCGTGGACTTCCTAGCCGCCGTTAAAAAGACGGTGGAGCTCCGCCTAGCCACGGAGCCTCCGCCGCCGCCCCGCACGGCGCCTCTGGTCGACTTTGTAAAGGCTCTCGGCGAGTTCGGCATAATCGCCGAGTACAAACGGGCCTCACCCCGCGGCGTCGTGAGGCTCGACCTACCCCCCTGGGCCTACTTCGCAGAGCTACAGAACTCCGCCGCGGCCTACTCAGTGTTGACGGAGCCCTTCTGGTTCCTCGGCGACTACCGCTTCATCCCCATGGCCAAGGCCTTCAAGCCCGTGCTTATGAAAGACTTCGTAATAGACAAAAGACAGGTGGAGATGGCCTACGGCTACGGGGCAGACGCCGTCTTGATAATATACAGGCTTGTGGAACGGGAGAAGGCCATGGAGCTGGCGGAACACGCCGAGAGGCTGGGCCTCACCCCCGTCGTCGAGGTGGACAATCTGCAGGACGCCAAGGAGGTGGCCACCTGGGGCGGAAAGGTGGTAATTGGCATAAACGCCAGAGA
>WYEI01000080.1 GCA_009903905.1 Pyrobaculum sp.
GTGGCCGCCGCGAGGGCCACCGCGAGGTCCGCTAAGCGCGCCATGTCCTCAGCACTAGGTAGACGTAGGGGATGGCCACCGCCGACACCAAGGCCGCGATCAAGATGGAAACCGCCGCGCCCGTGCCTATATCCAGCGGGTAGATGCCCCTTGTGTAGAGGAAGACCTCCAGCGTGGTGGTGGCGTCGCCGGGGCCGCCCCTGGTGAGGAGCCACACCTTGGCGAATATCCTAAAGGCGTCTATCAGCCTGAGCATCAAGGCCGCCAAGATGGCCGTCATGGCCATGGGCAACACCACCTTGAAGGCCATGGGCAGGCGCCTGGCGCCGTCTATCCTCGCCGCCCACAGAACCTCCCCAGGAATCCCCAGCATACCCGCCAAGACGATCAACACCACAAACGGGGTCAGCTGGAGGACGTCCAACGCAACTATGGCCCACAGCGCAGTCCCGGGGTCGCCGATTAGGTTAGGCATGGAGAGCCCAAGCAAGGCGGCGGCGTTGGCAAACACGCCTCTTCTGAAATCCACCGCGAAGTACCAAAAGACGACGTAAGACACCACAGGAATGAGAAGAGGCACGGTAAGCAGAGGGACGGCCCACCGCCGGCCCGACATGTATATCCAATACGCAAACAACACCCCCAAAGCCACCTCGAGGGCAGTTGCAGACGCCACGAAGGCCGCGGTGACTAAGACTGACTTTTGGAAGGTGGGGTCGCCCAAGGCGGCGAGGTAGTTGCCGAGTCCTACGAACCTAGGCGTCTCTGCTCTAAACAAGCTGTAGTAATACATGGAGAGGTAAAGGGTGTAGAGAAGCCCAGCCACGTAGGCGGCGAGGCCGAGGAGGCCGGGGGCAACCAGGAGATACCTACTCAGCCGCATATTCCAGAAGGCGCTTGACGCCGAAGCGGATTTTTCCATTTGTGCTCGGTCTGTCTGCGGTGTACAGCTTCACCAGAGATCCGCCTACCCTCGCCACCACGGCCCACCACCGGCCTCTGAACTCCACGTCGATCAGCTCGCCCACGAAGTCGCCGGCGCCCAGCTCCGCATCCTCCGGCCTAAAGGCCAGGAGCCGGCCGTCCATCGGCACCAAGTTGTACCCCATAAACACAGCAACGTCTGGACAACAAGGCTTCTGCAGAACCTCCTGCGGCGTTCCCACCTGCAGTAGCCTCCCCCGCCGCAAGACGCCGAGGCGGTCGGCAAGCGCCATGGCCTCCTCCCGGTCGTGGGTAACCATCACCGTGGCTATCCCCAGGTCTTTTATTATGCGCCGAATCTCAGCCCTCACAGACTCCCGCAGAAGTGGGTCTATGTTGCTGTAGGGCTCATCCATCAACAACACCTGGGGCTTCTTCACGAGGGCACGCGCCACCGCCACCCTCTGCCTCTGGCCGCCGGAGAGCTGGGCGGGCTTTTTATTCAACACCTCCCTTATCCCCAGTAGCTGGGCCACCTCCAGCACCGCCCGGTTGATCTCCTCTCTCGGCTGCTTCGCCATCTTAAGGGGGAAGGCGATGTTGTCGAAGGCGGTCATGTGCGGATAGAGGGCGTAGCTCTGAAACACATACCCCACGTTGCGCCTCTCCGGCGGGATGTATACGTCCCCCGAGTCGTCCACAAGCGCCCCGCCTAGATGCACCTCGCCTCTGTCCGGCCTCAAAATGCCGGCAATTATGTTAAGCGACGTGCTTTTCCCCTCCCCGCTTGGGCCCAGCACCACGAAATACTCCCCCTTGCCCACCTCCAGCTCAAGCCCATTCAGAACCCTCACCCTTCCAAAAGACTTCTCCACGTTCTTCAAAACCACCGCCATGCCCCGCGGAACATACGGCCGTATAACCATAATCCATATGAAAGGCCGCGAACGCCTCATACACCCGCCCTAGACGTGTGGAGATGAGGCTATGAAAAAGCGACAGACCTCAGCGGGCGGCTTCGCCAGACGCCCGCGGCCTGCATATGGACAACGATTTACTCTCCGGAGCTTCCGCCCGCCATGGCTCAAAAAATAACAAGAAGACAAATGCTGTATCTTGCGGCAGGCGGCGTGGCGGCCCTCGCCGCCGGAGGACTCATATACACATGGCGACAAACCCCCTCCACAGCCACACAAACCACCACCCAAACCCAGACCACCACCCAACCGCAAACCACCACCCAGACCCAAACCACCACCCAGGAGGCGAATCAGCCCCGGAAGCTCACCATTTTGGCGCGGTCTGCCTACCACCAGGAGATAAACGAGGCCTTGATGGAGTACTACAACAGCAAAAGGCCGCCGGTGGAGTTCAACTACGTAGCCAAGGGCTTTGCCGAAACCTACCAGGTGGCGGTGCTGGCCATGAGGAGTAAATCTACCGACTACGACGTCTTGTACTTCGCCGAGCCTTGGCTCTACGAGTTTTACGTAAACGGCTGGCTGGAGCCCCTAGGCGACGTGGACATGTCCGGCATCCCCCAGGCCATTGCAGATCTAGGCAAATACAAGGGAGTCACCTATGCAATGCCTATCACCGGCAATTTCAATTTCATGTTTTACAATAAGGAGATTCTGGACAAAGTAGGCGAGTCGCCTCCCAAGAGCTGGGACGACGTCCTCAGAATAGCGGAGACAGTAAACCAGAGGCTGGCGCCGAAGAGCTACGGCTGGTCCGGCAACTACCTAGACGGGGTCGTGTCGGACGTATACGCCACGGTTCTCTTGTCGCTGGGCGGCTACATGTTCGACCCCAAGAATAGGGTGACGCCGATGTTAGACACGCCTGAGGCGGTGGAGGCGCTTAAGATCGTGCGGGACCTAGCCTCGCCCAAACGCGCCCACCCCAAAACCACCAGCTGGTCGTCCCTCACAGAGTACAGCGACGCCATCCTCAACGGCGAGGTGGCCATGGGCGCCGTGTGGAACGGCTGGGTCAAAGACGTGGACGACCCCAACCGCAGCAAGGTGGTGGGGCAGATATACCTAATCCCCGCGCCTGGCAAAAGGCGGGTGAGCGTGACCGGCGTGTGGTACTACACGATACCGGTTTACAGCAAGAACAAGGAGCTGGCGAAGGACTACATAAAGGTAGCCACCTCCTACGAGGCGCAGAAATACGCCTACCTCAAGGCCGGCCTCCCCCCGACGCGAATAAACGTATATGAAGACCCGGAGGTGCAACAGAAGAGCAGACTCGCTAAAATGTTTGCAGAAATCGCCAAGGTGGGCATGCCCGCGTTTACAAACCCCATAATAATGAAGCTTGCGGCAGACATCGAAACCATAGCTAAGAAGGTCGTGCTGGGCGAGCTGACGCCGGAGGCCGCCGCGGCCCAGATGCAGAAGTTATTGATGGAGGAGAGCAAAAAAGCCGGGTTGCTGTAACTGCATATACCAACCACCGGTTTTTCTGTCTTTTGTCTAATAGCGGCGTTTAGTCCAACGGTGGACTACACCTATACGTAAGTCTCGCGTGAGGCGGCGGCATATGGGTGGTATAGAGGTGTCCGCGTCTTTCTTCAGACGTGGCCGTGTCGGCGGCGCGTCTGCCAGCCGGGCTTTACGTCTTTCTACGGCTACGCCTCGGCGTAGAGGTGGTGTGGATAGA
>WYEI01000098.1 GCA_009903905.1 Pyrobaculum sp.
GATGCGGGGATCAATCTGAAGATTCTGGCGAGATACGGCGTGGGTCTAGACAACGTAGATGTGGATTATGCGATAAAGAGGGGCATCGCGGTGGTCAGCGCTCCACATGCCCCCACCCAGAGCGTGGCTGAGCTGACCCTTGGCCTCATGCTGGCGGTGGCTAGGCGGATCCCCCTCCTAGACGCTAAGGTGAAGGGAGGCGAGTGGCCGAAGGGCAGATACGTCGGGGTGGAGCTCGGCGGAAAGACCCTGGGAGTTGTGGGGTTTGGAAGAATTGGGAGAGCGGTGGCGCATATGGCCCGCGGCATAGGCATGAAGATACTGGCGGCAGACGTGATAGACGCAAGCACGGAGGTTGAGAAGTTGGGCGGCAGACAGGTGCCGCTTGAGCACCTGCTGAAAGAAAGCGACGTCGTTACTATACACGTGGCGCTGACGCCCGAGACCTACAAGTTGCTAAACGCCGAAAGGCTGGCCCTGCTTAGGGACAACGCCATATTGATAAACACCAGCCGGGGGGAGGTGATAGACCACGAGGCTTTGTTGCAACACCTAGACAGGCTGTGGGGCGTCGGGCTCGACGTGTTGCCCGAGGAGCCCCCCAAAAGCCCCCATCTGAAGAAGCTGATAACCCACGAAAAGGTCGTGGTTACGCCGCATGTAGGCTCCGAGACCCGCGAAGCCATGAGGAGGCTCGCGGAGGAGCTTGTCTCAAACATAGAAGAGGTCATTTCGAGGATAAAGCTATGAAGTACCTAACCCCAGGCCCCGTCCAGTTGCCTAGATTCGTCATTGAGGCAATGGCGAGACAGCCGCCTTTCCACAGAAGCGACGAGTTCAAAAAACTCTTCAAGTCGGTTCTGGAGAAGCTCGGCGCCTTGTACCCATCTAGGCCAATCGTGATGCCGGGGACAGGCACGTTGGCCGTAGACGTCATGATATATAATTACGTAAACCCAGGAGAGAAGGTGTTGGCCCTCGTCTACGGCGAGTTCGGAAAAAGAGCTGTGGAGACGGCAAAAATCAGAGGGGCAAACGTGGTGGAGGTAGAGCGCGACGCGCCGCCGGCCCCAGACGAGGTGGAGGACGTGTTGAGAAAAGACCCGGCGATAAAAGCCGTGTTGTTAATACACAACGAGACCAGCACCGGCATCGCGTATAAACAGATGAAACGGTTAATCGACGTCGCAAAGACGTACGGCGCGTTGCTTCTCGTAGACAGCGTGTCGGGGTTCCCCGCGGAGCCGCTTCCCTCCGGCGTCGACGTGGTTGCAACCGCGTCTCACAAGGCCTTGCTGGCGCCGCCTGGCGCCTCAATACTTTACCTAGCCTCGGAGCCCAGAGCAACAGCCGGCGTGCCTCCCTCCATGGACCTCAGGAGGTTCCTAAAAACCATGGAGCACCTGGAGACCCCCTACACCCCGCCCATCCCAGTATTATTTGCGCTGGACGCCTCCCTTAGCTACATCTTGGAGCTGGGGGCTAGGTACACAGATGTACACAGAGAGAGGGTTGAGTACCTATACTCGTCGCTGAGGCTGAGGCCCATCCCGCCGCCTGAGACGCGTAGCGTCACGGTGACTGCGTTTCACTGCGAAAAACCGAAAGAAGTCGTCTCGAAGCTGAGGGAGGGAGGCTACGTCGTGGCAGGAGGGATGTATAAATACAGAGACCGCTCCGTGAGGATAGGAGTTATGGGGGATGTTACGATGGAAGATATTAAGAAGGTGGTGGAGATAGTCAATGGTCTGGCTTGACGAGGCAAGTTGCAAGCTCTGCATTATTACGTCGAGGACGGGGGATCTAATAAGGCTACACAGGCCGGATAAGTTGCCAGAGATCTTAAGCGAGCTCTCCCTGCTTATCCGGCAACCCAGCAGAAGCGAGGCCTTCTCCGTCAGCTTCCAAAAGGTGGCGGGGTTGGTGGGCGCCGCGGACCCATATAGGGATTACAAGGAGAAGCTCGCCGCGGTGGGCAAGCGGGTTGCAGAGGCCGTCAAGCAGAGGCTGCAACAAGTCTCGTGGGATCTGAGGACTGCGTTGAGAATAGCCGCGGCGGCCAACATTGTGGACACAAGCGTCTTGGGCTATAGGCCTAAGAAGCTGGAAGAAGCCGTGTGGGATCAGCCGGCTATAGAGGAGTATGTGGAGATGCCTCACGCAGTGTACTACGTGCTTGACAACGCAGGCGAGGCGCAGATAGACCTCGTGGTGGCCGAGGCCCTGGAGAGAAACGGCGTTAAGCCCACCTTCGTGGTGCGTTCAGAGCCTTACGAAATAGACGTGTTGGAGGCCGACCTCGCAAGCTACAAAGTCATCACGACGCCAGGAAACATCTCTCCCGTGCGCTGGCTCAAGGACGGCTTCATCCTGGCGAAGGGCATTGCCAACTTTGAGGCATATATAGAGTGGGGCTCGGCGCCTGCGCTTCTGCTGTTTAGGACGAAGTGCGACGTGTTATCCCGCGTCTTCTCGGTGCCGAGGAACTCCCCCGTTGTGCTCAGCGGTAGGCAGGCTAAGGCTATTACCCTGTTACAATAAGCTTCACTGGGATGCCGTTTTTGTACTGAACCGTGATCCTCAGCGACTCAAGCCCACCTTCTCTGATGACAGACTGCGCAACCTCCCGCACCTTTTTTAAAACGCTGAGGAGATCCACCATGTGTCTGTAAGACTCCTCCAAAATCTCGTACCTAACCATGGGGTTGGGGTCCACGTAGAGCTGAAGACCTGTGATCTCCAGAGGCGCGCTTCTCTCGCCGCTCCCGCCGCTGAACCTCTTTAGAAGCTCCTGGAGTCTTCTGTACCGCTCAAGCGAGGGCTTGAGCCCCTCCACCTCCGCCCCCACGGCCTTGACCAGGTCCTCCAGCTGTTTAATCTGTGCGTCGAGCTCCGAGAGAAACTGCCCAGCGTCGCTGAAAGTCTTAGCGGAGTATATGTCCATATATTTCGGTTCCCCTCTGTTTATAAGCACATCGCTTAAGTAATCCAGGGGTTTTTCCTCACCAAGTCGCCATCGTATGTATTGATACGTATTTCGTACCCGCCTCTGCCCAGCCGTGCTCGTATGCAGTCAGATACGTCGGTGTAGCGCCGTCTTTTGATCACGTAGACCCTAGATCCCTGCACAAACGGCCCCACAACCTCTTCGTTCACGTATTTCTCCACAAAGGCATCAGCCGCGTCGTCGTAAACAGGCGGCCCCCTGTGTAACATATACGGCGCAAGCTCCACCTGCTCCAGGACATATATAAGCGAGACGTAGGTTTTCTCGTCGCTCTCAGCACCCCACCGGAGTATCTTAAACCCGCACTCCCTAAGCCACTTATACAAGGCTCTCCCAGCCCTCTTAAACCTGCCCCACACCGTGTCAGGCGGTTCGTTGGGATAGGGAAACACAACCTCCACGGTGTTAAGCCGGAGAAAGGCGCCGGGTTGCGGCTGGAAGTAAGAGAGGGATGGCCTTTTCAGAAATCGCCTAGCCGCCAATATGAACGTAGACATGGAAGTCAACGAGACCGCTGCAGCCGCATTTCTGTTGGGATCCACCGGGTCCACCACAACCAGAGGAGCCTTAAACCT
>WYEI01000271.1 GCA_009903905.1 Pyrobaculum sp.
GCCCCCACGCCGAGTGGGTCCATCAAAGCGGCTTAACCGGCGTGGAGGCTCCGCAGGCTAGACACTTCATGACGAATATTCTGCCTTCTCTATTCAGCTCGGTGTCTATGGAGTTGCAGACTGGACAGACGACGTAGTACCTGATGAAGCGTTCGTAGACAGCCTCTACGACCTTAGGCGACTTCTCGCCGTGGAGCGTGAAGACGTCGCCCTCGACGGTGCCCGGCACGGCGAGCTCCTTCTGGAAGAACTTGGCCATGAAGTAGACGTCTCTGTTGAGCCTCTTGGCTATCTGGCCGAAGTTCGGTATCACAGTCTTCCGCGGCATGTTGGTCACCTCTATCTTGGGTATCTCCGCCCTCCTCTGGGCCTTAGGCGCCACCAGCTTGTACGCACGCTCCAGCAAGGCTAGGTACTCCTCGTCCATCGAGCCTAGAAAGGGGGAGGTATAAAAATTAAGCTGGTTTAAACCAGTACGTGATGTAGTTCTCGCCGGGTCTCCTGTCGACCACTAGCCGCACCTTCATGCCGGGCTTCAGCGCCTTGGGGTCGGCGTCTATCCAGGCCGTTACGTTGAAGCCGTCTGGCATCTTCACGATGCCCACCACGTAATCGCTGTGGTGAGAGAAGCTGGCGGGCTTCACGTTTATCACAGTCCAGGTAATCAGCTCGCCCTCTGTGCTTGTCTCGCGCCACTCCACATCCGACGTCTTGCACTTCGGGCAGTCTACCTGCGGCGGGAAGTACTTAGCACCACATCTTCTACATTGAGTATACATAAGCCTGCCCCGTTGGAGGCCCTCTACGAATTTCTCCAACTTGTTTACAGAAAGCGTAAACCGTAGCCTCATCTCGCGCACGTCTACCCACAGCAACGCGCCGCTTCTCGGATCTCTATACACCGGGACACCGGTGGCTGTTATGAGCGACTCCAGTTGCTTTATTGGCTCGCCGTATAGCTTCTCAAGAGTCTCGGTCACCGCAGTCACCACAGACTTGGCGTACTTGTAGAAGCCCTCACCGGTTTTTCTCCCAAGCTTACCCTCTTTTGCCAATTGCAGAAGCAACGGGTCAGGCGCCAACTCTTTGAAGCCCATGCTTGTCCACTCCTCCAGCGCCTTCACCACGGTGTCTATTCCCATTTCGTCTGCTAGTTCAAGTGGTCCTTTTGGCCAGTTTAGGCCGAGCTTAACAGCCTTGTCTATGTCTTCTCTCGTGGCTACGCCCTCGCGGAGCAGATAAGCCGCCTCGTTAACAGCCGGCGCAAACAGCACAACGGGGTTCAGCTTGTCGCTGAGCTCCTTCGGTATATTTGGCCTCGTGAATTTACCCGGAGCTGGGTATTTGTAGAAGCCTTCGCCGGTCTTAACGCCGTATTTCTTCTGCTGACACTTCTCAGCAATTACAGGGCACGGCCCGCCGCCAAAGCCACGTTTCCTCATGGCTTCGGCGACGAAACACGCCACGTCGATACCGACGAAGTCCAGCAGGAGGAAGACGCCCATCGGCAAACCCACCTTATACATAGCCACCGCGTCTACAGCCTCTGGCGTCGCCAGACCCCTCGCCACGAGCCAACACGCCGAGTCGTTCAACCTAGCCAGTATCCTGTTTACTATGAAGCCCGGCACGTCCTTATTGACAACAACAGGCTCCTTACCTAGCTTCTTCGTGTAGTCAACCACCTTCTTTACTGTTTCGTCGTTGGTGTATTTGCCTTTTACTATTTCTACGAGGGGCATTAATACGGGTGGGTTGAAGAAGTGCATGCCTACTACTTTAGGTCTTCTGTCGGGTCTTACTGCTTCCGCTATTTCGGTGATTGGTAGCGAGGAGGTGTTGGTGGCTAGTACCGCCTCCGGCGGGGCGCACCGGTCAGCCTCGGCAAACACCCTCTTCTTAACCTCAATATCCTCCACCACAGCCTCAACCACAAGCTCCACACCACCCACCGCCCCACACACATCATTAACAAACGGCTTAATACGAGACAAAACCGCAGAAACGTCCTCTTTTAGTAGTCCCCGCTCCTTAACCTTCTTGAGAGACTCCTCAATGCTCTTCAGCGCCTTGTCGAGGATCTCTTGTGATATGTCCGTCAGATGGACTTCGTAGCCTGCCATGGCGAAAAGCTCGGCGATGCCGTGCCCCATCGTGCCGGCCCCGATTACTGCTACGCGCGGCATAGTCACGCCCTCAAGCTCAGTATTGTTACGAAGGCGTAGTGCCCGGTTCCGCCTATGTTGTGCGCCAGCGCCATGCCGTTTTTTATAGGCGCCTGCCTGCCCTTCTCCACCTGTTGCCTAAGTTGCTTCGTGAGTTCGGCTATCATGGAGACGCCCGTGGCGCCGATTGGGTGACCCTTCGCCTTCAGACCGCCGTCTACATTGACTGGGATCAAGCCGCCTATATAGGTCTGGCCCTCGCGGATGAGCTTGTAGCCCTCGCCCCTCTTGGCGAAGCCGAGGTCCTCATACGCCATTATCTCCGCTATTGTGAAGCAGTCGTGGACCTCCGCCACGTCTAGGTACTTCGCCGGGTTCTCCGGATCAATGCCCGCCTTCTTGTAGGCCATTTTAGCCGCGACCTGCGCCGCCTCAAGCCCTATGAAGTCCGGCCTCTTGCTTAGGTTAGCCGTGCCGTTGGCGTAACCTATGGCCTTAATCCACACGGGGGTGTCGGTAAGCTTCTTGGCCGCCTCTTCGCTTGCGAGGATAACCGCGGAGGCCCCGTCTGTTATGGGGCTACTGTCGTACAGCTTGAGCGGCCACGCCACGTAGCGGGAGTTGAGGCACTCCTCCACAGTTATGGCCCTCTGGAACTGGGCCTTGGGGTTCAGCGAGCCGTAGTAGTGGTTCTTCACAGCCACCTTGCACAAGTCCTCTTCCGTGGCGCCGTATCGGTGCATATACGCCGTGGCGTACAACGCGTAGTAGCCTGGAAAAGTCAAGCCGAAGTTTTCAAACTCCCAGAAGTAGTTGCCCGCCCTGCCTATGAACTCCACAACTGTCGGCGTAGGCGACTCGTTCATCTTCTCCACGCCGATGGCCATCACTATGTCCGCCTCGCCGCTTGCGATCATGTGATACGCCGTCCTCACCGCGGCGGAGCCCGTGGCGCAGGCCGCCTCCACCCTAATTCCGCTTTTTGGGACGAGGCCGCAGTACTCCCCCACGACCACGGCTGGCAAAGCCTCGGAAGACCAGCCTCCTACGTTCCCAACCACGAACCCTTGGACGTCCTCCGGCCCAAGCCTGGCGTCGTCTAGAGCCTCCTTGACGGCCTCCCACGCGAGCTCCGGCAAGGAGACATCGGCTCTATTGCCGAACTTACTGGTACCTACGCCTACTACTGCAACCTTTCTCATGTAAAGATAATGACATAAAATAATTTATTTCTTCCCTTAGACTAGTTATGCAAATTATGTAACTAATTTGGCTATTTCCTCAGGTATCTGACCCTTCTCCCTCAGTATTCTTACCAGCTGGCGGTACGCCACAAGCTTCTGGATGTTGTTGGCGCCTTCGTATATCTGCGTAATCTTGACACTTCTCAGGAACCG
>WYEI01000040.1 GCA_009903905.1 Pyrobaculum sp.
TACGTGGTTTTTACCCAAGTCTCGGGCGGCCTCGGCATCGCGGGGCTGATCGCCTTATTCGCCATCGTGTCGGCGCTGGGGCTGAGGAACAATCTGCTGGCGCTTGCCCTCATATACGCGGCTGGGGGCATACCGTATCACACGTGGCTTCTGAAGACCTACATAGACACGATACCCAGGTCGGCGGAGGAGGCCGCGTTGATAGACGGCGCAGGGGTCGCCACGTTGCTGTTTAGAGTGGTGTTTCCGCTGATGGCGCCGGCTCTGGCCGTGTCGGCGATACTCTCCTTCATAGGCGCGTGGGGGGAGCTCATACTTGCCAACCTCTTCCTCTCGGGCGAAAACAGGACGCTGATCCTCTGGATCTACTCCCTCATGTCTAACGTCTACTCGGTGCAGTGGAACAGATTCGCCGCGGCGGCGCTCCTCTACGCAATACCCCCCGTCGTGCTTTACATAATACTACAGAGATTCCTCAGGAAAGGACTCGCCTTCGTATACTAGCCCCACTCCACAACGTACTCAAACCGGTCCGCGTACCACCTCGCCGCCCTCAACGCCAGGTTCACGCTTTTAAACCTAGCCACGGGGACCCACCCCTCCTCCACCAGATCTAGATCCTCCTCCTTCACGGCGACGAAAACTCTACCGGGTTTGACAAAGAGAGTCGGCATGGACCCACACACGCACGGCTTTATATTCTGATCAGGTAAATTAACCGGTACATTAATAGACTGGATGGCGCAACTACGCCGAAATGCGGTGTTCCTTCCGCCGGCGTGCCCGCCGCTAGCCGAAGGACATCCTAATGGGCTGGACGTAGGTGGACTCCACGCGTACAGACCTGCCCAAGACCTCCTTCAAAACCTTCGCCACCTCCTCCTCTGCGGTGCCCGGCACCGCCACCAAGACGCCGCGGCCTGACCTGGGGTAGTACTCAGCCGCCACCACGTAAGGGCTCTCCATCAACCTCTTCACCACCGTCCTCTCGTCTTGGTTCGGCTTCGCCGCAAAGACGAAGTGCGGCAGGACCAGCTCGTGGCCGAGGTCCAACGCCCTCCGGACAACCTCAGCGGGGGAGACACCGTCGTCCAGCTCCAACACGATGGACCCGCCATCCCTATACACGTTGTACACACCGCCCATAGACACCAAGAGGTCTGAAAGAAGCTCCACGTCTCCGTAGCTCCCATAAGTCGGGGTCAACACAAGACGCCTCACGGAGAAAAAGCCGACCTAACCATAAAAACGTAAAAGAGGGACGTTGTTTTAGAGCTGTAGCTCGTCTAGGAACCTCAGCCTCTTGGGTATCGGCGGATGCGTGGCGAAGACCTCCTCAAAGGGGGAGTAGCCAGCTCTCTTGATGGCTTCGACGTCGCTTCTTGTCACGGTGACGAATGGGTTCGCCACGGCGTTTACCAGGGCGTAGATGAAGAGGGCTCTGAACTTGCTCTCCTGCACGGCGACGCGCGCCTCAGGCGCGGAGAAGTAGAACTTGTGTATCTTGGCCAAGGCGAACTGCATGGACTCCTTCCCGGCGGCCTTTGCGCCGGCGGTGTCTGCGTAGTACTCCCTCAGCCTGCTGAAGGCCAAGACCAGTAGCTGGATGAGGAAAGACACCAACACGGCGGCGACGCCGACGGCGAGTAGCGCCGGGCTCCCGCCCCTGTTGTTAGACGAGGACAGCCCCAGGTGTACTGCTGTAACGCCTAGGTAGTACACTATGGAGGGGAGGACGCCGAATAGGAGCATAAGCGCGTTGTCTCTGTGGAGGTGGTGGCCTATCTCGTGGCCAATAACAGCCTCCAGCTCCCGGCGGTCGGTCAGCGAAAGCATGCCGCTTGTCACAGCGACGTATCTGCCTGTGAGGAAGTTGCCGTAGGCAAAGGCGTTGGGCGGTCCGTCCACCACCACCGCCTTCAGCTTAAACGGGGCGCCCAGCCTGGCGGCAACCTCGTCCACCACCTGCTGAAGCCTCGGGTCGGGCCTGGCGCCGTATGACGCGTTGATCATAAACGGCGAGGCGAAATATGTTAACAAGTTCATAAACACCACGAAAAATATCAAGCCGAGGAAGAAGCCCCAACCATAGGCGCCTAGCCCAGGCGCGGCAACTGTCGCGAATAGGTAAATTATGAAGGCTGTGGTGAGCACTATCAACACTGCGGTGAGCGCCATGGCGCCGTAGAGCGTGAAGCGGCCGGACACGGACTTGGCCACCCTAGGGGCCACCGTGGCCGCCACTACAAACATGAATATGTAGCCCACGAAGTATAGACCCAGAGCGATTGGGTCAAACACGGGGAGCATGTGGCGTTGTGTGTATCCACTTAAAAACTTTTCTCCTGACACCTCGGCGAAGACGCGTCAGCCGGTACGTGAACTCCTCACTCGTCAGACACGGGGACTGTCGTCACGGGAATAAAGGGCTTCTACTTTATAAATTTGTGTCATTAAGACCATTATGTCTTGTGTCGATGAGCAGACCGCGGAGAAGGTAGCGAAAAGGAAGGCGCTGGGGCGGCTCGGCGCCCTCAAGAGGTCCGTGGCGTCGTTTAGGTTGAGGGTGGGCGACGACTGGCTCTTCGGCTTCGTCA
The DNA here is from genome assembly GCA_009903905.1 of Pyrobaculum sp. The sequence goes on from WYEI01000040.1 coordinate 2,598, forward strand.
AGACCAAGTTCGGCGACGAGGGTTTCCATGTGGCGGTTAAGCTGTCATATGTGGACTGCAAAGGCATAGCCCTGGAGAAGATCCCCCCCGAAATCGCCGAAAAGGTCAGGAAATACGTGGAGGAGAACGTGGCGGCTCTGCTCGGGCGAGAGCTCGGCGGGTTGCTTAAGTGATGGGCAGGAGGGTTATCTTCCACGAACTCGTCACTCTTGACCAGGCCGCCGAGGTGCTCCTCAAGTTCGCCGCGCCGCTTGGGGCCGAGAAGGTGGGCGTGGCCTCCGCCTACGGCCGGGTGCTGGCTGAGGACGTGGTCGCCCCGCTCGACGTGCCTCCCTTCGACAGATCCACCGTGGATGGATACGCCGTGGTGGCGGAGGCCACATACGGCGCGTCGGAGCTCACCCCCGTGGAGCTAAAGGTGGTGTGTAGGGTGGAGGCCGGCGGGTGGCCAAGCGCCGAGGTGAGGCCCGGCGAGGCGTGCGAGGTGGCCACGGGGGCGCCTCTGCCGAGGGGCGCAAACGCCGTGGTCATGGTGGAGTACACCCAGGAGAGAGACGGCGTGGTGCGGGTGTTCAGGTCCGTGGCGCCGGGGGAAAACGTCATGGCTACGGGTTCGGACATATCCGCGGGGGAGGTGGTTATGAGGAGGTGCACGCGCCTCACGGCTAGGGAAATAGGCGTCCTAGCCGCCCTGGGTCTCGGGGAGGTGGCTGTGGTGCGGCGGCCCAGAGTCGCCGTAATCTCAACCGGCGACGAGCTGGCGGCGCCGGGGGAGCCCCTGGGCCTGGGCAGGCTGTACGACGTGAACAGCTACTCTCTGGCGGCGGCGGTGGCGGAGGCGGGGGGCGTGCCGGTGTTGTTTGGCATCGTGAGGGACGAGGAGCGAAGCTACAGAGAGGCCATAGCCAAGGCCTTG
>WYEI01000078.1 GCA_009903905.1 Pyrobaculum sp.
CCTTCTTTGTCGGGCGCCCTAAACAAGTCGTTATAGGTTAAGTCGAACTCCCTCACTTCGTTCATGTACATCCACTACCTGAGGTTATATACCCCTAGCAACTAATTTCCATATCTATAACACGCGTTGAGGCGTTTACACAGTGGTTAACCGCCGGCTTTATATACCACAATTTAAAAACCCCTCTGCGGCCCCCTCCGTGATAACTCTGCTGGCCACGTTGCCGTTTATAGGTCTGGCCACCGCCGGGCTGGTCAGGGAGTACTTGTTCTGGAGGGGCACCGAGCCTACCCCGCCTCAGAGGTGCAAGAAGATCACCGTAGTTATACCGATGAGGGGGGCGTACCCGTGGACCGAGGAGAACCTAAAGGCCATAACGTCGCAGAGGGCGGAGACGGAGGTGGAGTACCTCTTCGTGGTGGATACGCCGGACGACCCCGCGTTTGGCGTTGCGCAGAAGTTCGGCCGCGTCGTTGTAAGCGGAGGGGAGGGCAAGGGCGCCGCGCTTGCGGCTGGTCTGAAGCAGGCAGGCGGCGACTGCGTGGTTTTTGCAGACGACGACATAAGGCCAGGGCCGCGGTGGCTTGAACTCATGACGGCGCCCCTCTCCACGCATCACGCAGTCACGACGTATAGGTGGTACCTAGGCCGTGGCCTCTGCCACAAGGTGAGGTTGGCAATAAGCAACATGGGCTTCCCCGCCATGTTGGACAAGAGGTCGAGGTTTGTGTGGGGCGGCTCCACCGCCTTCATGCGGGAGTTCGCAGAGAAGGTGAACCTGGCGGAGAGGTTGCCGAGGTACATAAGCGATGACTACGCCGTGTACTCAGCCCTGAAGGAGGTGGGGGGCTCCATCTGGTTTGCAAAAGGCGCCGTAGCCCCCACGCCGGACCCCCTGTGCAGACCGGGCGAGGTCTTTCGCTGGGGCATACGGCAGATCCTCATGGTCAAGTGGCACGCCCCCGCTGGGTGGTACGCGGGCCTTGTGATTTACACCCTCGGCTTTCTCCTCTCGGTAGCCCTCCCGCTGGCCGGGGCGTTGTTGTCAGACCCCTGGCTACTAGCCGGCCTGGCCCTTCACCCAATCAACCTGGCAAAGGACGTGATACGCGCTAGAGGCGTGAAGAGACACGCCGGCATCCCCATCAAGATGCGCGACGTGGCGGCCACCTGGGCCGTCGGCAACTTCGTCATCCCCCTAGCCGTGTGGGCCTCCGCGTTTGTTAAATGTATAAATTGGAGGGGGAGGAGGATATGCCGGCGATAGACTTCTACGCAGTCTGGACAGCGCTGAGGGAGGCGTTCCACCTAGTTGCGCAGCTACTGGCCATGTTTGGACTTGGCGAGTGGGGCGGCCGCGTCATGGCGGCTCTGCTCTTCGCGACCTTCTTCTTCCTGGCAGGCACCTTCAAAAAAACCAGGAGGATAGTGGGCATCCTCCTCGCCCTACTCTTCATACTGGTGGTGGCGTTGGCTGTGGCCTAGCGCCGGGCCCATGGAGACGGCCCATTTCTTCAATATCCTATAGGTTTCCCGCAACCTCAGGGCGGCCCGCTCTACATAGTTGTATATGCCGTATGGAAGAAAATCCACCTAAGACAATCGGAGAAGACGACTGAGGGACGTACGTGACTACGTGGCGGCGGCCGGCGTCGCCCGTCGGCTTAGCGTCTCTGCGGTTACGGGAAGAGTAGGTGTTTTATATGGGGGCGATCTAGCGACATGTGGTTAGAGTTGCCGTCGTCGACCGCGACTCTTGCCAGCCGAAGAAGTGCGGCCAAGAGTGCGTGAAGTACTGCCCGGTGAATAAAAGTGGGAAGGTGGTGTGGATAGATGAGCAGATAAAAAAGGCGGTTATCTCTGAGGCGTTGTGCATCGGTTGCGGCATATGTATTCACAAATGCCCCTTCGAGGCCATCACTATAGTGAATCTGCCAGACGAGCTGGAGCAGGACTGCGTACATAGGTACGGCCCCAGCGGCTTCAAGCTCTACCGCCTCCCCATGTTGCGCAAGGGGAGGATAATAGGAGTTTTGGGCCGGAACGCGCTGGGGAAGACCACCATGGCCAAGATCTTGGCGGGCGAGCTTGTGCCGAACCTCTGCAACCCCGAGGGGAGGGCCTCGCCTGAGGAGGTGATCAAGCAGTTTAGGGGAACTGAGCTACAGACGTACTTCTCGGAGCTGTACAGCAAGAAGCTGAGGACCGTCCACAAGATTCAGTACGTCGAGCTCATCCCCATGTATCTCAAGGGCTCGGTGGCGGATGTGGTGAAGAAAGCCGGCATAAACGAGCAGTTGCTACAGAGGTTCGGCTTGGATAAGCTTCTAGACAGGAAGGTGGAGGACCTCTCGGGCGGGGAGCTACAGAAGCTCGCCGTCGCCGCGGCTCTTTCGAAGGAGGCCGACGTATATATCTTCGACGAGCCAGCCACACATCTAGACATAGTGGAGAGGGTTAGGGTGGCCGACGCAGTAAGGGAACACACGGCGAATAAATATGTGCTTGTGGTGGAGCACGACTTGACGGTTCTCGACTTCTTGGCGGACAACATAGTTGTTGTATACGGCAAGCCGGGGGCCTACGGCATCGTGTCGCATCCGGCGGGGGCAAGGGAGGCCATAAACGAGTACCTGGCGGGTTACATATCCTCAGAAAACATGAGGATCCGAGACAAGCCCATCAGGTTCGAGAGCAGGCCGCCTGAGAGGAAGACCGGCAAGGCGGCGCGCCTCGTCGAGTGGGAAGACCTCTTCGTGGACCTCGGCGGCTTCCAGCTGGAGGTTGCCGCATCTTACATAGCCAAGGGGGAGGTGGTAGGCGTCGTCGGACCCAACGGCATTGGGAAGACCACCTTCCTCAAGGTGCTCGTAGGCGAGGTGAAGCCGGCGAAGGGTTCGGTTAACGGAACTGTGAAGATAAGCTACAAGCCTCAGTCCATCAGGGACATCGCAGCGAAGAACCAAGAGACGCCGGTAAGCCTGTGGCTCGTCCAGCAGGCCGGCGACTACTCAGACAACCCCATATGGCCCGACCTCAACAGCGGCTTCAACTTGGCGCCTCTCCTGGAGCGGAGGATGGGGGAGCTCTCCGGCGGCGAACTTCAGAGAGTCGTGGTGGCCGCCGCCTTGCTCAAGAAGGCTGACCTCTACGTGTTAGACGAACCGATGGCGTATCTCGACGTGGAACAGCGCATAACCGTCGCGCGGACCATCCGGCGGATAATTGAAGAAAGCGAGGTGGCCGCCCTTGTGGTGGAACACGACATCGCAATGATCGACTACGTGTCAAACGCAGTAATGGCCTTCGTAGGTGAGCCGGGTCGGAGAGGTTACTCCCCGGGGCCTACCGACATGAGGACCGGCATGAACATGTTTCTCAAGTGGGCAGAGGCGTCGTTTAGACGTGACGTCAAGTCCGGCAGGCCTCGGCTCAACAAGCCAGGCTCGGCGCTTGACAGAGAACAGAAAGAAAAAGGAGAGTTATATTA
>WYEI01000011.1 GCA_009903905.1 Pyrobaculum sp.
CGGTTGCTAAACGCCTTAATCTCTACGCCTAGATTTGCGTTTTTTCTTACCGCCGTTGTTATAGAGGAGATCTTTCCCGCAGAGGAGATACAGGAGAAGAAATAAAACAGCTACTTGAGACAGATCTGCAACGTTGATTACCACTTCAATGCTTAACATACAAGCCCTCAGAAGTGATGAGTTCTAGTGAAAAACAAGGCATGAACCACCATAGAGCTCCGGCTGAAGGTTCGCCAGTTCCAAGCCGTCCACAGAGCCGAGGGCTTCCCAGTCTCTCACTGTAAAGACCGAGTGGGGCGCCCTTCCATAAACAGAAAGAGCAGAAGTGTCCGTCTGTTTCAAAGAGCCTATTGCCGTCTTGGGCCCACGTCAGCGGGTATCTGCGGCGTGTTCTTTCTTCAGGGCCCTGGCGCGGGTCTCAAATCGGCTTGTGTCCTGTCGCCAGTGGCGTATATATCCATTCACGAGTCTGGGTACCCTTTCTATCGCCTTCACGGCACCTGCCGTGGACGGCGTATATTCAGGACGGCGTTTTGAGCTTATCTGGCGGTGTCTGCTGGAGGGCCTAGGCAGGTGGAGCCGCCGCGTGACGCTGGCTTCCGAGGGAGCTGGCTAAGCTTGGCAGTCGACCACATCGACTTTGATGTTTCCGAAGGGTTGCGCTGTGTTGGGCAGTCTGTGGTCTGTTGTGAGGAAGCGGGCCTCGGGGATGCCGTGGTTTCGCATGTACTTCTCTATGCAGAGCAGTTGATATCTGTCCTCCCTATCGGTTCCCGAATCTAGGTCTAGCCATAGTTCTCTATCGTCTATTTCTGGGATCTCTATATTGTTTTGTTGTAGTTCTTTTCTTATTGAATCTACTACTTTATCTGGGAACACTACGTAGTTGTTCTGCTTTTTAAAGTAGTTGCGTAGGTAGACTATGTAGTTTATTGGCGATACTTTAGACGATAGTTGTAGCAGTGTCTCTTCCATGTGTTCTTCTAGCCCCCTTATGTAATACCGGGCGATTACCCTAAATAGAAACGCAATGTCGGCGTAGCCCTTGAGCTCTAGGAGCTGGGCCATCTCCTCGGCTATTTTCTTCGGGCTCCTCCGCCGCCTTTTACCTCTTATAGTTGAGTAATATTCTTTGACGAAATCTCTTATTATTTCAAATTTTTCAAGGAAAAGGTGTAATCCTTTTTTGATTTTGTGCCTTATCACTTTTAAAACGCAGCTTGTAACAACTAGCTTGTCCTCTTGCTTTATTTTGTGTCTGCAGTTTATAAGGTATCCAACGTCTAGAAATTTGATCATCCAAAGAGTATCTCGTCCACTATTTCGTTAAGTGCTACAACGGCGGTTTTCTTGTCGATTTTCTGTCTGTGGAGTAGCTTGTAGATGACGTACGTGGCTAGCTCCAGCGTTGCTAGTTTTTCCAGCTTCTGTGCCGCTTCCGGCGGACACCCGCGGTCGCACGTCTCGTTTATCTCTACGTATTCCATGTACAGCGCCATCATTATCTCGTGGAGCTTGTCCAAAACCTCGTCTTGGCTTTCGTAGAGGAGATCCTCTAGAGTTTTGCCTCCGCCGACCGGTATGTCTAGCCGCAGAACCTCGGCGTACTCCTCCACGACGCTTTCGAGGCTGGCCTTCATGGGGTCTGCGCCTAGTCGCCTGAGCTCCGCCAGGGCCTCCTCTATCTCCGTCGCGTACCGCCGTATTGCTGTGGCGATGTTGGGGATTATTTCCGCAATGTCCTCCCCCGTTTTCTCCTCAACCTCCTGCAGTATCCTCCGCCTGAGCACCTGCAGCCTTCGGTACGGCTGGATGAGTTCGTTGACGCGTTGCGTCAAGTACTCCTCCACAAAGGCGCCGAGTCCTACCGCAACAGCGGCTTCCCCAACCATGCCTCCTTCACCTCCTCCAGGTTGTATAGATATGTGAGGAGTTCGTCGAGGCTTCGGCGTGCCCATGTCTCGAGGATCTGGTCGGCCGCCTCCTTCACCTCCTGCGGTAGCTCGGCGGGGGCTGTCGAGGCGAGTTCGTAGATTATGGCGTCTTCTTCGGCTCTGGCAACCACGAAGCCATCTATCTCCATGTCGTCGAGGATGTCCAGCACCTCGCGGGAGAAGGGGCCGTATTTGTACATCTTCCAGCGGAACACCGCAGCGCCGAACCTCTGGTACAGCTCCCTGTCGATGAGGAACAGAAGCTTCATGAGCTTAGTGCGGGCCATGGGTCCACGCCGCAGTACATACCGAATCAGATCAGCCTTATAAGCGTCTAACGCAACATCCATGTATAATATTGTTATGATTAGGTATAAAAATTCTAAACCTGAGTTAGCGCCAGTGTCTTCAGGTGGGGGCCTCAGTCTCCTCAAGCCCGAGACCAAAGGGCAATTTTAGCCTCCGCCGTTTGCGTATCTCCGGCGAAGCCTTGTCGTGTGCAACGACCGCCGTAGTGACCACTGCTGTACAAAACATCGCTGAGAGTTGGTATATGTACCCATACGGCGTCGGCAAGAAGCCCCGGCGGTTGAAGGCGCCTCTCCGGTGGGGTGAAGCCGCAACTCGGGCCGGCTGTTGGCGTAATTTACCGCATCTCCACGCAGTTTTATGGTCTTGTTCTTCGGCCGTCTCTACGAGCTTAGGGCTGAGAAGGTGGCCGGGGGTCTGTGGTCGTGGTGGGCCGCCTGGCGCCGGGAAGATTACCCTCGTCAAACAGCTGCTTGAGCCGCGGGGCGTGGAGGCGCACTAGATATGCTGAAGAGGGAGGCGGTGATCTGCTCAAGGCCGCTGGGGAGGAGCTGAAACTCTTCGCGGTGGAGGCTAGCAGGTCAGCGCAGAAGTCAGGTATAACGTATATCTGCGTAGCAACATGGTCAGTTCCAATTCCAATCGACAGACGGTAGCCGCGCCGAAGTTGCGGCACGCCCCCTCAAGCTTGCAGACGCATGGAAGGCCGAAGTGGGGGTGGAGAGCAGAAAGCACGTGGTGAACATCATAGGCGAAGACACCGAGTTCGATAAGGAGAGGAGTGGTAGCGCTTTGTGGTTTGTTGTTCAGAAGACCAGTGGTATTTCTTTTCTTGTTTGGGCGATTGCTTCGGCTGGTGGTTTGAATAGTGCCTCTATGTTTTTCTCTATGAGGAATGCGTATTTGGAGGCGTGTTCTTGTAGTTTTGAGGTGTCTATTTGGGTTTCGGCGAGTTTGGCGACGGCGTCTACTAGCTTGAGGGCGGCGCCGACGTCGGGGCCTACGCGGCCGACGAGGTCGTTTAGTATGAGCATTACGTCTCTGTGGCTTGTGACTTTGCTGCTGTCTACGAGTCTTTTGATGGCGGTGAGGAGCTTGGACTCGGCGATTAGGAGGGCGCCGTCTATGCTTCTGTCTAGCACCGCGTCTAGGTAGGCGCCTTCAAGCCCGGCCACTGTGGCTTCTTTTATGGGCTCGAAGCCGTATTGTTTGAACTTCTCCA
>WYEI01000303.1 GCA_009903905.1 Pyrobaculum sp.
GGGGAAGTTGCCTAAGATAATTGCCGTCCTCGCGTTGCTTTATGGGGTCCCTCTGCCGTATGTATACGTGGTTGAGGGAGGCAACGTGGTGGTTGTGCTTAGCAACTTCGCGAAATTTGTCTCCATCCCCCTTTTCGGGGTAGCACTCCTTGCAACCGCCACTGAAGCTCTTTTAACCCCGCAGAAGAGGGCGAGGGTTATTGCAGATCTTTCAATAACTGAGGAAAAGACGGAGAAGGAGGCGTGATATATTGTTTCTTCTGCGCACGTCCACTTACTGTGTACAACGTTGTGAAACTACGCACAGAGCTTTCGCTGGACTTATATGTATACGCCTGCGATGAATGCTTATCTAAATATAGCGACTTCATCCTTGAGGTCGTGAAAAGAGGCGAGAAGGTGCCCTATTTTCCAGGCAGGAATCACAGGTACTCCGCCATGAATAAACCCGGTGTCGGAGGAGGTTATTACAAGCGGCGCCACAGAAGGGGCAAAAGCCAGTAGCTTGGAGAGACATCGAGAAACCTTCTTCAAATGACTGCTTGCGACCTCGGACCACCTCCCCCCGCCGCTCCTCCACTTCTTTGCCTCCACCACGAAAACCACCTCCCTGTTCCACGCAACGACGTCGAACTCGACCCCGCCATCGCAGTCAAGCCTCAGATTAGACGCCACGTTGAAGCCGAACTCCGCAAACACGTGCCTGATAAATACCTCGAATTCCCTCCAATCTAGCCGCTTTATGTAACCCGCCACGTTTATCCCTCCCTTAAGGGCCTTGTAGAGCACGTAGCCCCGGCTGGCCGGCTCACCTGACCCAATAAACCCCAGCCTCCTCAGGCAGTCCAGCGCAGATGCATCCCCAGAAAGATACTGCCTTACCGCCGCATCTACGCCTTCACACACATTTAAAACATAAACAGGAGGTATTAAGTGTGATGACTTCTGCACGTTGAGGGGTGATAGAGGTCCAAAGCGCTGAGCCCAGCTATACAACTTTAATAGTGGAAACATGACGCCGCCGTGGGTTGCATCTCGCCGATTTCCTGCGAGCTCCAGGCAAGCAGAGAGGCGGAGCTCCGCACAGACGTGTTGGTGGTGGGGGGCGGACTCGGCGGTCTAGTGGCAGCGCTGGAGCTGAGACGCTACGGCTACGAGGTTAAGATCGTCCACATGGGTCGTCTCGGCGGTCACCATGTCTTGGGGAGCGCGCCTAGGTTCGCAGAAGACATCGACGTGGAGTCCATCACAGCCAAGGTCAAGGAGCTAGACGTCATGGAGGGGTTTTTCGACGGGCTGTTTGTTTACAGCGGTGGCACGAGATATAGCGTTCACTACAGACACCTCATACTCGCCACAGGCGGCGTCGACGTGCCGATAACCTTCCCCAACAGCGCCAAGGCGCCGCAGAAGCCGGCGGAGGAGGCTCTGCAGAGCCCCCCTAGAGGCCTCAAAATAGCCGTGTGGGGCTCCACGGAGTGGGGATTACGGACGGCCTTAACGCTGAGGGGCTTGGGAAACGAGGTAATTCTACTAGACAACTCCGCGTATCTGCGCGACACTAAATACTATGAAAAGATAAAGAGCAAAATAGACTTCCCTATAACTACCTCTGTAATAATTAAGAGGTTTGAAAAGGGCGTACTCACCTACGAAGTTGTGACGGGCAAGAAGCAGAACGAGACTAGGCAGGAAAAGGTGGATCTCATCGTGTCGGCGGTGAGGATGGTTAATCCCTACGTCCCCATGAAACTTGGATTCAAGGTCTTCTACAGCTTCGAGCTGAACTCGCTTATACCTAGGCGCACAAACGCGGGCGAGCTGTTGATGTTGGACAACTCGGGAAGGGCCGTGGGCGGCGGCAACGTATACGCCACTGGGCATCTCTACGGCGCCGTTAGGGAAAACCACGTGGCTCAGCAGGCTAAGCTACTCGCCAAATACATAGCGTCGAAGGACGGACACGAGAGTCCAGACGCCGTGAAGAACGAGCTGGACAAGTTCCTAGTCACCTTGACCGTGGAGGCGAACTGGCTGTACAACCTAGGTAACCGGCTTGAAAAGGGCACAGACGGCACCGGCCGCTACGCCGAGCCAAACGTCATAGACGTGCCGCACTGGGCCTCCTTCTGGCCGCAACTAGAGGAGGTCGAGGACGTAGTGATCTGTCCCTGCGACGGCACCACAATAGACAAGGTGATGGCTGAGATAAAGAGACTAAACAGACTCAAGGAGATGAAGATCAAGATCACACACGAGGAGACGGACTTGTTGCGTCAGCTAAAGCTTCCGCAACTAAACTTCGGGGGGCTGTGCGCCGAGAGCGTGTGCCTCCCATACGCCGCGATAATACTAGGCGCGGCGCTTGCCCAGAGGCCGTCCTACTTCCTCTACGGTAAGCCCCAGATGCTTTACGGCGAGATCAGCTGAGCAAGTAGCTTCCTCAACGCCTCCAGCCCCTCTTTTGTGTAGGACTCCATCTTCACGCGGACCAGCGGCTCCGTGTTGCTCGGCCTTATGAGCAAGCGGCCGTCTCTTGACCTGATGTCTATGCCGTCTAGCTCGTAGAACTCAAGCCCGGCGGCCCTTCTCTTGGCCTCCTCCACGGCCTTTCTGGGGTCCGCCGTCTTGAAGTCGAGGCGCTCCTCGTAGACCTTGGGAGCCTCGTCAAGCACCTTGTCTAGCGCGACCCCGGCTGACGTCAGCACAGAGAGTATCTTGAGCGCGGCGTATATTCCGTCGTCGAAGTAGTTGTGGTCTCTAAATCCTATGTGTCCGCTGTATTCAGCCCAAAACAAGGCGTTGTGTTTGATCGCGGTCGGCTTCTGGAAGCTGTGGCCGACCCTCTGCCGCACGATCTTGACGCCTCTCTCCTCCGCAGCCTTTTCGAGATACAGCGGCATGGTGACGTCGAGCACCACCACGTCGCCCGGCTTTGCGTAATACGTCAGAAGTGAGTAGACCGCCTTCTCCGGCCTGAACACCTCCCCCCTAGCCGTGACCAGCCCCAGCCTGTCGCAGTCGCCGTCTAGGGCAATGCCTACGTCGAGTTTGTTCTCCGCCACAAGTCTCTGGAGCTGGCGTAGGTTCTCCGGCTTCTCGGGGTCCGGCGGGTGCGCGGGGAAGCGACCGTCCGGGTAGTCGTTTATGGCGATGACTCTCTTAAACGTCTTTTCCAGAAGCGGCTTCAGCACAACCCCCGAGGCGTTTGCAGGGTCGAAGCCCACGGATAAATCAAGCCTGCCGAACCTCTCAGCTACGTACTCCACGTAGCTAGACAAGACGTCTTTTACATATACAACGCCGCGTCTCTCCGACGGCGGTTGTTCCAACATGAAGGCTAGTTGTTGCAACTCGTGGCTCTCCAGGTCGAACCCCCCGCGTTTCATGATCTTCATCCCGTTGTACTCCGGAGGGTTGTGCGATGCCGTGATCATAACCGCGGGCTTCCTCAACACGTGGGAGGCGTAGTGAACAACCGGCGTGGTGACGGTCCCGATAAATAGCATGTTTCCGCCGGCTAAAAGGCCCCGGGAAAGCGCCTCCGCGATTCTGAAGGAGTGCAGACGCACGTCCATACCAACCACCACGTCGTCGCCTCCGAAGAACTTCGAAACGGCGAAGCCTATCCTCTCGACGAGATCCATTGTCAGCTCTCTATCCACGACCCCCCGAATGTCGTATGCCTTAAACACGCTCATCGTCGTGTAGTTGCCGGAAAGTTATATATTTTGGCAACGCGTCCTAGACGTGAGGCTGTCAGGCGTGGCCGATCTCCCTCTACACGACGGACATGTACCCGCCTGGTTGTTGACACGTATGAAGAAGCTGGCCTGGCTTATCCTGCGAATCATGAATGACCTCTACGGCCCCGACGGGATAGTGGAGAGGTTCGCCCACCCCGTCTTCTTCCAAGCCTTCAACAACATCATCGGCATGGATTGGGACAGCTCGGGGAGCACCACCGTCACCACGGCAGTTGTTAAAGAGACGTTGCAGAGGTCAGACATCTCTGTAAGAGTCGCCGGAGGCAAGGGGAGGCATGCGCTAGACACGCCAAAAGAGCTGGGCGAAATAGCGAAGCTCTTTGACCTAGACGCGGAGGGTCTGGTAACCGCGTCGAGGCTTGTCGCCAAGGTGGATAACGCCTTGGTACAAGACGGATACGACATATACCACCACGCCTTTTTCGTGTCGGAGACGGGTAGATGGGGGGCTGTTCAACAGGGCATGAACCCCCAAGTCAAGATGGCGCGGCGGTACCATTGGCTCCACGCAGAGGATTTCTTCAACAGCCCACACGCCGGCATAATAGGGGTTAGGCAAAACCAAGTCCTGAACCTCGCGTCGAGACACAGCAAGGGAAACAGAGACGTGGTGCTTGAGCTGGTGAACGAGGGGGCCGCCAAGGTGGCTAGGTACCTCCCGTTGCTACGAGGCCAAGCACCTCTCGTCGATACACCCTACTACCACCCATACGTCAAGCTGGACGTAGATCCAAAGACTGTGCTGAGGAATCTCCCCCCTCCTAAATCGGTAGCCGACTTCAGAGAGCTTCTGCTTAAGTATAGAGTGGGCCCAAAGACGCTACGCGCTCTCTCGCTTGTCGCCGAGCTTATCTACAAGGCGCTGGCCGACTGGAACGACCCGGCCGTAGACCCCTTTAAATTCGCCTTCGCAGTAGGCGGCAAAGACGGGGTGCCGTATCCCGTTGACAGGAGGACATACGATGAACTCGTCGCATTACTAGACGCCGCGGTGGAAAAGACGCGCAACGACCCGGGGCTTCACCGGTACCTGGCGCATCTCGCCAAGAGGGCGGAGACGTGGCGGTTCCCCGCAGACAAGAAGAGGCCTACCTAAGGCGTGTCGAAACAGGCGGGCTTTAACTGGGCCCACTGAGCCGCCCTAGAAGGGTCGTCAAGGACGTATCTTCCGACTATTTCAAAGTCGGCCCCGGCGTTTATGGCGTCTCCCGGCCGTCCGCCCTGGGCCCCTATGCCGGGCGTGATTATTCTGTATCTACAGCCGATGCGCCTACGTGCGTAGGCAACGACGTGGGGCTGGTTGCCCGGCAACACGATCCCACGCACCCCCTCGATTTTTTCAAGCAACCTGTCCCATACCTCATCGTATAGCGTCGGCGCTGTCATTTTGACCAAGACATATACATGCTCGCCCTTTGGGATGGAGGGGTGTAGAAAGCCGTGTACAATTACGCAACACGCGCCCCGGCTTACAACCTTCTCGATAATCCTTTCCACTATATGCGGCACATCTGCCAACTTGAGATCCACAATTACATTTCCGTATCTTGCTATTTCGCTAATGATGGAGACGCCCCCCTCAAAAACCAGATCCCAGCCAACCTTGAACGTCAAGCCCTTAAGCAACTTCGCGACGTCTAGAGCCCGCAGGACGTTGGTGTCCAGGGCCACCACAAGCGGGGTCACGCCCCTCAATTTTTAATATAATATAAATGCTCTATTGAACATGTGGCGTAACCGCGACGTGATCTCCGCCCGCGATTTCACCAGGGCGGATCTTGAGGAGCTTTTTGAAACTGCTAAGTATATGGAGAAGTACGCCAAAAGCCGCCTAGACGTGTTGAGGGGCAAGATTATGGCGGTTGCGTTTTTTGAGCCGTCTACCCGCACAAGGTTGAGCTTTGAGGTGGCCATGAAGAGACTTGGGGGCGACGTGGTTGGGTTTTGGGGCGCCGAGGGCACAAGCGTTGAGAAGGGGGAGACTTTGGCGGACACCATCAAGATGCTGGACGCCTATTCTAACATAATAGTCATCAGACACAAGTATGAAGGGGCTGCGAAGCTGGCCGCCGAGGTGGCGGAGAGCCCCGTCGTCAACGGCGGCGATGGGGCGTTTAACCACCCGACCCAGGCCATGCTGGATATCTACACGATGTGGAGGGAGTTCGGACGTGTAGATGGGCTAAATATAGGTCTGCTTGGCGATCTGCGCCACGCGCGCACCGTGAATAGCCTGCTGGAGGCGCTTGCGAATTTCAACGTAAGGGTCTACTTGATATCGCCGGAATACCTGCGTCCACGCGCTGAGACTATAGACTACGTCCAGTCAAGGGGTCTGAAGCTTAGTTTCCACACAAACGTGGAGGAGGTCATCGGCGAGCTTGACGTGATGTACGTGGTCAGGATTCAGAAAGAGCGGTTTATCGACCCGCTTGAGTACGAGAAGGTGAAGGGGAGCTACAGAGTTGTTCCCGACATGTTGCGAAACGCCAAGAAGAGCCTTATCGTGCTCCACCCGCTACCGCGGGTAGACGAAATAGATCCAAGGGTGGACGCAACCCCTCATGCGAGGTATTTCAAACAAGCGGCGTTGGGGGTGCCCCTCAGGATGGCGCTTATATACCTGATCTTGTCATAACGGCTATGATCCTGGCTGTGAACGACGTCGTAATCGACGGCCCCCAGAGGCTTATCGGTAAAGACGGAAAGACCGAGTTCGTGGTGCGGGAGGCCGCTATGAAGGACCTAAACGATGTGATCACGATAAATAGGAGGGTTCTGCCTGAAAACTACCCCAGCTGGTTCTTCGTGGAGCATCTCGAGCAGTTTCCTAAGGCGTTTATAGTGGCGGAGGTCGGCGGAAGGGTGGTGGGGTACGTCATGTCCCGAGTGGAGTACGGCTGGAGCAATTTTGTTAAGGGGAAGCCCGTGAGGAAGGGGCATATAGTCTCCGTAGGCGTGCTTCCCGAGGCCAGGAGGCTCGGCATAGCCACCGTCATGATGCTGAGAGCCATGAAGGCGATGAAAGTGTATTACGGAGCCGCCGAGGTGTATCTGGAGGTGCGCGTGTCGAATACGCCTGCCATCTCTCTATACGAGAAGCTCGGCTACAGAGTGGTGGGGCGGATCCCGAAATACTACAGCGACGGCGAAGACGCCTACTTGATGGCTTGCCAGCTCTAACACACGCTGACGAAACCCTATTTGCCACCTCGGAGGGCGCAAAGTAAAATATTTAAAAAAACATTCAGGCACCTCTGTGATCGCTCCCGTTGTGAAGTGGCAACTTAGAGGTATTGAGCGGACCGACCTAGACCCCCTTAGGTTTAGAAACACCGCGAGGTTGTTCAACTTGCTAGGCCTCGGAGTATTGGCCGGCGGCGGCGTGTTGCTGGCTGTCGGCGCGTTCCCCCTGGGGCCCATGTTGCTCGGCGTTGGAGCCCTCCTGTTTTTCTTCCCAAAGCTTATGGTGTCTATCCGCGCCGGCTCAATACGCGAGTTGCTGTCTACGGAGATGGTGTTCTTCACGGCACTTGTGCAGATGGCATTTGCGACTAAGGCTCATCTAAACCTGGTTATTGAACGCATGACGCGGTACAGGGAGCTCCCCGGCGTGAGGACGCTGGCAATTGCCGCGTGGAACAACGCCAAGATGATAGGCATGGAGCCCATGGACGCCATGAAGCGGGCTGTGGAGAAGCTGGCGCCGCAGAAGCTTGTCTACCGCTTCAACTCCCTCTACACCTCGCTAAGGATCGGGGAAGACATCGTGGCTAAGCTGTCGCTATATATGGATATGGACATAGTGGAGTTCTCCGCCGGCATGCAGAGGAGGATGGATAGGATGACCTCCCTCATATCATCGCTAGTGGTTGGGCTGGCGATGCTCTCCGTCACGGCAGTGGTGATAGGCCGCGGGAACCCGGGCATGCTCATTATAATGGGCGGACTCCTGCCCGCCATACTTGGCGTTGTCATGGCGCTTTTCATAAACGTCCCCCTGATGAAGATGGACTTCAGAATCATCCCGCTGATCTTCGGCATTGCAGCGGCAGTTTCCATGATTGTCGTGGGCTTTACGCCTATGTCTCCCTACGCGCCGCTTATAGCCTTCGGCGTGGCGTTCGCCGGCTGGGTAGTTACACGCGAGAGAATAGACGCAAAAGCCTTTGAGAGGGGATTTATGGATTTCGTATACACAGTGTTCGACGAGCTGAAGAGAACCCCCTCGGTTTACCGCGCCGTGGAGAACGCCATAACCTTCGGCGACTACGGGCCATTCAACAACAAGGCCGCCGCGTTGTTGCAAGTTATGAAGGTGGGAGACAGCAAGCTGGAGGACGTGGCGTTGAGAGGTATGCAACCCGTCATGTCCGTGATCTTGAGGATGTTGCTCGACATATACAGGCTTGGGACTCTGCCTCGGGCGACTATAGACCAGTTGCAGAACTTCGTGGTCAAGCTCTTTGAGTACAGAACTGAGATAGGCAAGACTCTAAACATAACCCGCTTCCTTGCCCTCGCCGGCGCCGCCATGGTGGCCTTCGTCAACACGTCGATGATCCAGCTGACCGCGGCCATGTCTAAAATCTCCGGCGGAGCACAGCTGGGCGGCATAGGCATGAGCATGCTCTATGTTGCGCTGGGAATCATGTCCATAGGCTACTACTTCCTCTTCGCCAAAATCAGCTTCTCCACCAGAGGAGGCCTGCCGTATCTCGCCCTGCTGTTTCTGTCGATATTCGCCGCCTCGTTTGCAGTGGGGATGTTCTTCAAGGCGTAGCCTATGCTGGACTTCAGACTCGACTCCTGCCGGGGCGCCACCGTCGAGGAGTACACGACAGAGGGCGCGCGCATCCAGATATATATGTCTGAGGACGGGTACTGCTACAACGTCGCTTACGCATTCCCCTACTCAGATAAGGTGGGGGAGTACGCCTACAAGGTCGTGGAGTATCTCACTGCCAACCAGATAATTAAACCAAACATAACGAGGGAGGAGCTGGGCAAGTTGATTGAGATGTCCATGGCGGATATAGGCGTGCCTAAGCAGTTGCGCGCCGCGGTTAGGTACTACGTCCAGCTGGAGGCGGCTGACTACTCCTACTTGACGCCTATACTCTACGACACGCGCCTCGAGAACGTGAACATCAACGGGACCGACAACCCCATATTTGTGGACCACCGCGACTACGGCTACAACGTCAGGACAAACGTCATACCTACCAACAAGGAGACCCTGATCAAGATAGTCGGCAGGGTATACGCCGAGACGGGGCGGCCCCTCAACGAGCAGTACCCGATACAAGACACCTATATACGGCTGAGAAACGGCGCGTTGTTGCGCTTCGCGACGACCATGTCTGGGCGCGTCGGCAGAAACCCGCCCTACGTCTCGGTGCGTATCCAGCCGCCCTTCCCCATATCGCCCACCGAGCTGATAAAGAAGCGCACGATTTCGGCCTTGGCAATGGCGTATTTGTGGTACCTCTTCGAGCACCACAAATCCGTGATGGTGGTGGGAGGCACGGGCACAGGCAAAACCACGTTGCTGAACGCCCTGCTCGTCCTCCTGCCGCATAAGCGCCTCGCCATAGCGGAGGAGACGCCCGAGATACGCATGCCGCCGAGCTACCAAAACGTGGTGATGCTATTCACGTCTCCCATGTACGACTACATGAAGAACCTACCTGGCTCGGAGTCTGCCATCTACCTCATAGACCTGGTCAAGTACCTGCTCCGCGCTAGACCCGACATAATAGTGATAGGCGAGAGCCGCGGCAGGGAGATACACGAGCTTATACAAGGCGTGTTGACAGGCCACGGCGGCGCCACCACATTCCACGCGGAGGACATAATGGAGGTGTTTATGCGCATGACTGGCGAGGCCATGGGCGTGTCTGCGGAGCACCTATCCGCCTTCCACGTGTTGGCCACCATTAGACGTTTTGAATACGGCAGACGCGTTGCGTCCCTCACAGAGGTGGTGTGGCTAAGAGCCTACCCATACGCGGCTCCGGGCAAGATAAAGATCAAGGAGGAGGAATTCGGCTTGATTAACGTGGGGTGGTACGACCCCCGCACGGACACTGTGGAGGTGGACCTTAGAAGATCCTACTGGCTTCAGAAGCTTGGGGGCTACGACGAAATCATGGAACGCGCCAGGTTCCTCACCGCGCTGGTCGAGAAGGGCGTATTCGACGCCGAAAAGGTGGGACAAGCGATAATGGAGTACTACAGGCAGAAACACGCTTTGATGCGTAAAGCTTAAAGGCCATGTCGCTACTCTAGAGTGTTGACAATGAGCAGGTGGTTGGTGGAGAAAATATAAAACTCGGACAAGCCAAGTGCCCGTGCTGTATTATGGCCGGCCAGAGGACGTGGCTAAGGCGATAAAAAACGAGATTGAGTTGCTAACCGCCCTGCTCAACAGAGACGAGAAGCTCGACGCGTTCATCAAAAAGAAGATCGAGCTGTTGAACAAGTGCCTAGCGCAGGTGGGGAAGTTGCCGCCTGGGGAGTACCAGGTCGTGGCGGTAAATACCTGCGAGGTCATCCCGTTGCTATGATAGATCTGCTCATAGCGGGTGTTGTGGGGATCCTCGCCGCACTAGGCGGTCTTTTTATAAAGGACCTGAAGGCGCTGGCGATATTTACAGTTCTCATATCGCTCACCGCGTTTCTGCTCTCTTTCCTTATGAAGATGCCCGCGGTTTCCCTAGGCCTGCTAGGTCTTTCCGTGGCCGCCGTGAAAATCGGTAGAGCGGGTAAGCGCGCAGTGGAGAGGAGGATGCGCACATACAGGTCGCGGAGAAGACTCACAAAGCTTGAAGAAGCCGTGCGGACCCTCCCTGAGAATATTATCGACGTGATCCCCGCAGGAGCTGTAAGGGCTGTGCATCCAAAAATTGTGGGGCTCGTCTCTTTGATAAACGATGCGTACTCCAAAGGCTATACAGTCGACGAGCCGAGCTGGTTTAGAACCGTGCGGCAGTACCTAGCGGCGGTGGGCCCGCAGTACACCGCAGACAGGACTAAGGTGGTGTCTGAATACGAGATCGCGGAACTTGAGTTTTAATTTTGGCATTTGCACGGGCCCGTGTCTTTCGAGGTCATAGCAAAGGACCTGGCGGGCAGGATAGGACGTCTGTATACTAAAAGCGGCGTAGTGGAGACCCCGGCCCTATTCCCCGTGGTGGACCCCCGAAAACAGGAAATACCCGCGGATGTCATAAGGCGGTACTTCGGGCAGGTAATAACGAATTCGTACTTCGTCTACAGACTTGCCGGCGGGAAGCCGGTGCAAGTGAAGAGACTTCTCGGCTGGGACGGCGTGGTCATGACGGACTCAGGCGCGTATCAGATACTGAGGTACGGAACTGTAGACGTGGACCCAGACGAGATCCTGTTCTACCAGTCGCAGATCGGGAGCGACGTCGGAGTTATTTTAGACTTGCCATTTGACTACGAGGAGCCTTACGACAGCGCCGTGCTTAAGGTGGAGGAAACATTGAGGCGGGCAAAGAGGGCGGCCACGCTTCTAGACAGTATGAACATGCTGGTGGTGGCGCCGATTCAAGGCGCCCTCTACACCGACCTGCTAGTAAGGTCGACCCGGGAGTTAACTAAGCTGGGATTCCACATATTTGCAATAGGTAGCCCCACCACACTGCTTGAGGAGTATAAATTCGACTTGGTCTTAAACATAGTCGCTGAGGTAAAGCTACACATGGCTCGGGAGGCGCCGCTCCACCTCTTCGGCGCGGGGCACCCGCTCATATTACCCTTCGCCGTGGCCCTAGGCGTCGACCTCTTCGACAGCGCGTCTTACGTGCTATATGCACGCGACGACCGCGTAATCTTAAGAGACCGAACCATCAAGCTAGACGACGTGAAGACGGACTACCTCCCCTGCAACACCAAGCTCTGCAACATATCAGTTAAAGAACTAAAGGAGATGCCGCAACAGGAACGCGCGGTTTTGATAGCAGAGCACAACCTAGCCATATTGAAGGAAGAGCTTCTAGAGATTAAGCAGAGGATATATGAGGGCACCCTGTGGGAGTATCTCGAGGCGAAGGCCAGAGCCCACCCAGCGCTCTACAGATTCTTGAAGAGCTTATACCGATACCGCCGCCTCCTCGAGAACTTCGACCCGGAGACTCATCCAGAGCCCCACGGCCTCTTCTTTTTCGACGACACCGCATCGTCCAGGCCTGAGCCGGCGAGACATCAAGCGAGGCTCATGGAGGTTGAGCCGGCGGCCAAAAAGGCCGTTGTGCTTAAGGTGGGTGAAAAGCCGTACAACAGAAGCTGGCAATACAGACTGATAAAAAACATCGCCGGAAACGACGTTCA
Source organism: Pyrobaculum sp. (assembly GCA_009903905.1). Next base: position 12,126 of record WYEI01000303.1, read on the forward strand.
TGTGCTCTTCTTCGACCCGGTGTTCGGCGTCGTGCCGGAGGAGGTGGCCGAGGTCTACCCCCTGTCTCAAAACGATGCAGAGGGCGAGAATGAGGAGGCACGCGCCTATTTATACGCGTGGCTGGAGAAATACGACATAGTATTCACGTACAACATCGACATCCCACTCATCTCCAAGAAGGTGATACCTCTGAGGTCTCTCGACGACCTTGCCCAGTATTCATATATATAGCCTGGATGTCTCCTCTTTCTTGGCCTGCTCCTCAAGCCGCCTACGCACCTCGGCAATCTCCTTCTCAAGCTCCTCGGCCAGTTGCCTTAAACCGCTTGTGTCCACCGGGAAGTTAAAAAGCCTCGAGAAGAACTCCACGGCGACGCTTGCGGCGTAGGGGTCGGCGGGCCTAGACACGTCTGCATACGGCAACACCACCAACGCGGGGACGTCCAGCTCCTCTAAAAAAGACGTAAGGTGAGCCAGCGGACCGACTATCTGCAACCCCTGCTCTAACACTTTGGCGCCGCCGGTGGGCATCCCGCTCCTCCTGTATGCAGAGGTGTAGACTATACGCAACAGATCCTCGTCTCTCTTCAACCTGCCGTCGAGCCCGCCGAAGAGAACCGCGGCCTTGAACTCGTTAGCGGCTATCCACGACGCAAGCGCCTTAGTATAGTCGTAAACAGCCGCCTCGTGTATCCCGTAGTTATTCACCACGCCCACAACTCTACCACACGAAAAGATCTCGTTTTGCAACAACAACCTTTCGCCTTCTATTGAGACTATGGGCGGCTCCCCCCTATACCTAACAACCCCCACGACTTCGCAGTTCTTAGCGATATATTTAGTGGCCAAATGGCCAACGATGCCTATCCCAGCAAATCCAGTTATGAATACTTCATACTCTTCCACCGGCTTAAACACCTTAAACTCCACCCTCATAACTTGTCGAGAATCTCGTACACCTTAGTAAGTTTGTTTATCTCCTCCACGTTTTCTATGTATTCCAGTTGCGAGCCGCATACCGGACATACGCCGCCTCTGTTGACTGCCTCGTCTAGGGTGTACCTCATGAAGCAGTTGGGACATACGTAGAAGGTGCCTTCTGTTAGAGACCGTATAAGCGACGAAATCTTCTCCCTAGCCACCCTAGACCTGTTCTTAATAGCTTGACGTATGACGTCGTTATCCACATACCACGTGTATTCTATCCTGTAGTCCTCGGTAGTTCTCTTCTTGACTCCCACCAAGTTGTGCTTCATGAGGTACTGCAGTATCCTCCTGGTCTCCGCCGTGGATATATTCAGGAGAATCGCAACCCGGTCGTCTGTGAGGTCTTCACCTCTTTCAAGAAGCATCTCCACGATTTTACGCGCCAACCTGCCGTACTCAGGACTATCGAACTCTATGGAGACAGCCTTCTCGACGATGTACAGATATGCGTCCCTCACGCCACCCACACGCCACGCCTTTATAAGTATATTGCCCCGATCCCTAACCCCTATTGCTCCTGCTCGGCATTGGGATAAACGTGACGTTGCCCACTCGTAACCCTCTCGCGCCGTCTTCTCCCGTGGACCTAATGATGGAGTAGCCGGGCACCTTGAAGAAGAGAACCGCCTTGAGGGCCTCTATGCCGAAGCCCGTGGCCGCCGAGACAGGTACAAACCAGGCAAAGTACCGCGTGAACAAGTCACGTAGGTGCCTCACATCCCCCAGCCGGACCTTGTCGACCTTGTTCACCACAAGTATTATCCTACCTCTGTCTACGCCGACTTCCCCTAGCGTCTCCACAGAGGTCTCCAGCTTCCTAGTTATCTCCTCCTGAGGCTCGGAGCCGTCTACAACCAGTAGGATCGTATCTGCGTCTATAACCTCCTGCAACGTGGAGTGGAACGACTCAATGAGCACCGGCGGCAAGTCGTCTATAAACCCTATGGTGTCTGTCAACACGACTCTCTTACCCCAGAGGTCCAACGCCCTGCTGTATGTCTCCAAGGTTGCAAATGGCTTCCCGTCTACAAGCTTGTTCTCGCCGACCAGCCTGTTGAAAAGCGTGGTCTTGCCTGCGCTGGTGTATCCGGTGATGACCACCTCCGGCACCCCCACCTCCTTCCTCTTGGCTATGTGGGTTACCCTGCTCCTCCGCACCTCCTCCAGCTTCCGCCTAATTGTGGAGATCCTCTTCACCATGTGGCGATAGTAGGCATCGATGATGTACTCGCCGGCACCCATGAAGCCCAGTTGCTCTCCCATCTTGGCTCGTCTTAAGTACTCCTTTACCTTAGGAAGCTCGTACCTCAACCTAGCAAGCTCGATCTGCAACTTGGATTCCGTGCTCCCCGCCCTCTTCTCAAATATTGATAGTATCACCAACACCCTGTCGATGACCCTACGCCTAAAAAGCCGCTCCAAGTTGAAGACTTGAAGCGGCGACAGGCTGTGATACGCTATAAAAACGTCGAAATCCCTCTTCGCAACCTCCCTGGCCTTCCCAGAACCCAGATAGAACCTGGTATCAGCCCTGCCGAACTGAGTCATTAAATCGACGACGTCAAACCCAGCGACCTCGACGAGGGAGACAAACTCGTCCAGCCTGTAGCTTAAATTTAGCGTCTTGGGACCGACGTAGGCCAGAAGAGCCCTACTCCTCACCCTCGTCCCTGATCTCTGCGACCTCGCCCAGTGTAAGGCCCCTCTCGACCTTGCCGCCGCTTTTGGCAACGCCCTCCTCGGCGGCCTCCACCAAGAGCCTCACCCCAAGAGCCCTCTCCAGCCTCTTGGCCAGCGCTAGGTCAGGTTGCAGTTGCCCCGCCTCTATTCTCCTCAAGACCGTCTCCTTAACCCCCAGCATCGCCGCCAGCGCCTCTCTAGAAAGGCCCAGGTTCTCCCTAGCCCGCCGTATGACCGCGCCGAAGTTCTCAACGAGCTCAACCTCCAGAGGCGGCGGACGCGGCGCGGCGGGTCTGGGCGCCGGCTTTTTCTGCACAGCGGACTGAGGCTGCCGCTGGGTTACCCTCTTGCCGTACTGCGCCGCGCAACTTCTACACACATACAAAACAGCCTTGTCAACTTCTACGGGTATCGGCTCGCCTTCTATCGGTCTGCCGCAGATTTCACAATACACGCCACCAACCTCTAAGCTATTTAAAAAGCTTAATCACCCGTCGTGTGGCTTCCGCGGTCATAAACATAATCGCGTACCTCTACGGACGGCCCGTGGCGGAGAAGCTCCGCAGACGTCAGATCGACGTTGAGTACAACAAGGCCGGCAGGGTCAGACGCGTGTATGTAGACGGGAAACTCGCCTTTGTGCTGAGAAACAACGATGGATACCTCCTCCCCACGCTATATGGCGCTACCTTTCTAGAAAGACGCCTTGTCCTAGACCCGGAGGCCGTGGAGTATGTAAAAGAGGGGCGCAACGTCCCTGCCAAGTATATAGTACAAGCGCCGCAGGAGGCGAGACCCTACGGAGAAGTCGCGGTGGTAGACCCCCACGGCTCGGTGATAGCCGTAGGGAGGCTTATGTACAGCGCTAGGGAGCTCACGCTGAAGAGGGGATACGCCGTGAGGGTCAGGGAATCTCTGAAAAAAGCTACCGAATCGCAGAAAGAGCCTCGTCAATAGACCCGTATTCGCCGAGAAGCTCTGAGCCTCTGTAGACCTCCACCTTTTTCAGCACGCACTGCTGAAGAATATTCTGCGGCGTGACGCCGGGAAACACGCGGGACCACGGGGCAGGCCTGCCCTCTTCGTCCAGGGCCTTGATCTCCCTGTCCACGCCGACTTTGCCGCGGCACTTCACGAAATGCAACACGAAGCGTACCCCCCGGCTTCTCGAGGCCTCAATTAGTCGTTCAAACAGCTTCAGCATAGACGTTGCGCGGCAGTCTTATCTTCCTCACGAAGTAATACGTCACCGTGCCGTCGTTGCTCACCAGCGCCAACACTGCAGGCATTGAAATGGTCTCGCCCATGTTTATTACGCTTAACAGAGTGTGAACCGTAACCTCCACGCCCTCCACCATGACGTAGAAGAGATACTTGTCCTTTTTCTCGGCCACAAACATCCTATCCCCAAGTCTCTCCAGGATTTTGAACCCGCGAGACTGGAGATCTTTGAAGACCTGCTCAACAAGTACGTCCTCCACGTGACTAAGGCCTAGCGACTTTTTAAATCTGCCCCCTGTGCGATATACCATCAATACGACGGCGCCTCAGCGTCTGGTTACTACGCCGCAGGTACGCAACACAACGTACCACATACAACCCACCGAAGAGTCCCCTAAAAGACGGAAAAGAGGCGCGCCAACCCCCGTTATCCCAACCCACGAAAACCCGAGGCCGTCCGCGCCCAGAACGCCAAAATGCTTATATACAGCTCCCAGTAGTGGGCTATGGCTTCCGATGTCAGCAAATGCTTCGCCACACTCGGGGCCACTTTGCAGGACTCAATTGGCAGGCAGGTGCTTGTCAAACTTAGAGACAGCCACGAGATCAGGGGCGTCCTCCGCGCATTTGATCAACACGTCAACCTGCTACTTGACGACGCTGAGGAGATCATCGACGGCAATGTGTATAAACGCGGAACCATAGTTGTAAGGGGAGAGAACGTGCTCTTCATCTCGCCGGTGCCATGAAGGGCACGCCGTCGATGGGCAAACACAACAAGGGAAAGACCCACATCAGGTGCCCGCGTTGCGGACGGCACTCCTACAACGTCACTAAGAAATACTGCGCATCCTGCGGCTGGGGTAGGACTAAACGCTGGAGGAAATACAGCTGGGCGAAATAAATTTAGCACCTCAATATTACACGGTGGAGACGGCCCGTCATCGCTGAGCTGGGTGATGTATAATCTGGGTTCTGACCTCCTGAACCTGCTGGCGTCAACAGTTGCGCTTTATATTATAGTGGACCCCATCGGCAACATCCCGCTGTTTACCGTAGTCACCGCGAGGCTGGACCCCAGGCGTAGGCGCAGAGTCCTAGTCCTCTCCGTCGCTGTCGCCGCCCTTATCCTGATACTCTTCGCGGCATTCGGCGTTGAGTTCTTCGGCTACTTTGGAGTCACTCTCGGCGACTTCATGGTGGCGAGCGGAATTATACTCGTGGTGTTCTCTCTGCTTTACCTCACCCGGCCGTATGAACAAGGC
>WYEI01000076.1 GCA_009903905.1 Pyrobaculum sp.
GGACTTTTTTAAACCCTCTCTAGAGGGCGTCCAGATCTCCACGTCGCGTTCCGACCTGAAGTGGCAGAGGTGGAAGGCGGTCTGTAGCGCCTCTATGCACTCGGGGGAGCAGTCTGGATACAGGGGCTCCCAAGTGTCCTCCCTCGGCCTTATGTCGTCGTAGTGGGAGCCAAGCGCCACATAGACCTTGGCCCCAGTCATGCCTCTGATGGTGTATGCGTAGGCGGTTGCAACCGCCGCCATAACCACGTTGCGAATAGGCACAACCACAGTTGGCGTGTACTCCTTTTCGACCGCCACGGAGGCGTCCGTGAGCTGGGTGCCGCGCCAAAGCTCGCCAAGCGCCGAGAGGTCCACCACCCTGTGCTCCAAGATCCTCCCCCAGCCCCTCTCGGCGGCTACCTGGTCCAACTTTTTAAGCAAGACCTGCGCCCTTTCAACCTCCACGGTTGCCTTCTGGCCGTAGAGGAAGGAGATGGCATGCACGTCGCATCCCCTCTTTAGCCAAAGCGCCGTGTAGCAAGTGCTGTCGGGTCCCCCCGAGACAACGGCGACTACCCTACAGGGTCTCGTCGTCACGGCGTTGTCGGCGCCTCGGCCGTGGCGAGCTCGAGGAGGATTGCCCTTTCGAAACAGAGGTCTCGTATGGAGAGCACGCCTACTAGTTCGCCGTCCTTGTTAACCACCACTACGTGGCGTATGTTGTGCCGGCGCATCTTCTCGGCGGCGACCCACACGGGGTCTGTGTCAAGCACCGTAATCGGCTTGTTGGCGATCGCCATGGCTGGCCCGTCTAGGTCCCGCCTCTCGGCCACAGCCCTCAACACGTCTCTTTCAGAGACGACGGCGACAGGTCTCTTCGGGTTGTCCTTAGCCGTGAGCACGGCGAGTCCCACGCGGTTTTTAGCCAGCTCCACGGCCACCTCACGTATGGCGGCTGTCTCCGGGAGGGAGACGGTGGGCCTCTTTAAGAGGTCTGCCGTCCTAATCATGTGTTTCTCCTCGGCCTAGGTTTATATATGTTAATATGTGTAAAGCACGTCTACAGGGAAGTCGACCTCTATGTTTAAATCTCGGCGCGCCACAAGCACGGAGGCCCCAACGACCCGCGCCTCCGCCTTGTTGCAGAGACCCACGAGGGCCTTAAGGGTCTTCCCGGTACGCGCTATGTCGTCTACAATGAAGACCTTGGCGTCGCGCTTAATCTGCGTCGCGGGGATATATAACGTGACGGGCCTCCCCTCCCTTAGATATGTATATTCGTAGTTCTCCACCCCGGGCTCTCTATACTGCTTAGCAACGACGAGAGAAGCCTCGAACCTAGACGCCGCAGTAACCGCCAGAGGTATGCCGTCTGCCGCCGCCGTGAGCACCACGTCTACCCGTAGGTCCGGGAACCTCCTGGCCAGGTAGACCTCGTAAAGGCGCCAAAACTCCGGCAGATTCACAAACGACATGTCCACGTAGGTTTCGTAGGTCTTCACCCTGGCCTTAACCACCGCGGCTATTGGGTAGGCCTCCTCAAGCTTTTTCAAGATTTCATGAGCCGTCTCGACCGAGGGGAGCATATCGCCGGTCACATACCGCGAAAGAACGCTCTCCGGCAGGTCAAGCAACGAGGAGAGATCTCTGTAGGTGACCCCAAGCAACTTCTTTACCGACTTGAGATACCCCACCGCATCTAGCTGAGTCCTAAGCCCCTCTATCCTCTTCACATTTGGAAAAACCGGAGAGAAATTAAAAAATCGCCTAGACGAGCTCCCTCCCGATGATGTTTCTGGCGATGATCAGCTTGAGTATGTTCTCGGCCCCTTCGGCGCCGACGTAGTAAGACAGTATGCCCAGCAGAGACCTCGCCACGTTGGTCTCCTTGAAGTAGGAGGCGCCGCCGAACCACTTCATAACCTCCAGCGCCGTCTCCACGGCCAAGCTCACCGCCAGGTACTTCGCCGCGGCGCCTGCCGTGGCGACGTCTTGCAACGTAAAGGCCGAGTCGCCGCCGTAGTGCCTATCCGCGACCCAAGCCGCCTTATACACGGCGAGCCTAGCCGCCTCAAGCCTGGCGTATAGCTCGGCGAATTTGAAGCTTATCCCCTGGTAGCTCGCGATGGGCTTGCCGAAGACGACCCTCTGCCTGATCCACTCAAGACCTCTGTCTAGAAGCCACCTGGCGGCTCCTATAGACGCCGCGCCGATTATGGTGCGGGCTAGGTTGAAGCCCTCCATGGCGATTTTAAAGCCGCCGTTGAGCTCGCCAAGCATAAACGCCTCCTCTACGGGGAGCCCCTCCAACGTCAGGTAGCCCGTGGGGAGGCCGTGCCGCCCGATCTCCTCCCAGTCTCTGTGCGAGAAGCCAGGCGCAACCCTCCCCTTTCTCTTGAGGAGCGCAAGAAACACCGTGATGCCCCTGTGCTTATCCTCCAGCCTGCCCGTCCTAGTTATGGCTATAACGCCTCCGCCGTAGCGCAGATTCAGCATCGTCGTGACGCCAGTCACCATGTTCTTCTCGCCGTACAGCCTCCACAGCCCGCCCTCCTTCACCGCCTTGGTCTGGAAAGACGCCACGTCGCTCCCGCCCTGCGGCTCCGTAGAGCCTATGCCTATAAACGCGCGGCCCGCCGCAACCTCAGGCAGAACCTCCTCCTTCACCTCCTCCCGCCCATACCGCTGGACCATATAAGGCCAGGCGGTTTCCAGCAACATATACACAGGCGTGGCGAGAGACGGATCTGCGTAGGCCAGCTCCTCCGCCGCGAGCGCCGCCTGGAGGAAGGTCCCGTCCTGCCCCCCGTATTTAGAGCTCAAGGGGATCCCCAGCAGGCCGGCCTCGCCGAGACGCGCCGCCACCTCCTCAATAGGCCACCTACCCTCGTCTACCTCAACCCACCTAGGCGCGATGACCCTCTCCGCGAAGGACCTCACGGCGTCTAGAAACAGCTTATCCTCCCTAGAGAGACCGAAGTCCATATATAGATCTACGTACCCTAATTAAATGTTGACCGTGGAGCTTCTACAAGACAGCTTCTCCCTCTACTACAAGGGCAGGAAAATACCGGCGGTGCCCCTATACGCCACGCCCCTCCTACACTACGTGCAGTACGTGGCGCCCTACGTCGCGAAGAGGCTTATAGACGCCGGGATACGGAGGTTCCACATGCGGGACGCCAGGGCGGCCTGGATAATCGAGCTCGCCTGCGGAGGCATATGCACCCACGCGCAAGACGGCGACGAGGTAGAGGGCCTCCTCGAGGAGGCATACTACAACCTCCTCGCCGACAGGCTACTGGCCTACGCCGTCTCCGCAGACGCAGTCGTAGTGCCCTGCGCAGACCCCGCGCTTGCCAGGGCGCTGATGCGGCGGGCCAGGGAATACGCCCCAGACCTCGCCACAATAGCCTCGCAACACGGCGGGGAGTGCCCAGACGCAGACATCCGCCACACGCCACGCCC
>WYEI01000246.1 GCA_009903905.1 Pyrobaculum sp.
TAGTTTATAGCTCTGTGGCTAGCATCGCCCTCTTCACAGACCTCGACGGCACTTTGATCCCGCCGGAGCTTGTGAGGTCCAGGTCCGAGGTGCCGCCTTCGCTGGACGCCGCCTTGAGGAAGCTCGCCGAGCTTGTGCCCATCGCGGTGGTCACTACGAAAGACTGCGGCTTCGCCGCCAGGGCGGTCCCCTACGCCGCGGCGTACGCCTGTATAAACGGCATAGAGGTGAGGGCCGAGAGATATGTGGCTGTGGCCCACGGCCTCAACACGGCGGCGGTGGAGGAGGTGTATAAAGCCGCCTCCGGCCTAGAGGCGTATGTAGAGGCCAAGCGGACGTGGCACGGGGAGCTCGCCGGCGTCACGGTGGATTGGCGCGGGAGAGACACGCCGCCGCGCGGCCTAGAGGAGGTCCTCCAGCTGGCCCAGCGGCTAGGTCTCAAGATCCTCCGCTACTCGCGGCACCCCTTCGTCGACGTCTACGGCGCCGACGTGGATAAGGGCGAGGCCGTCCGCCTCCTCAAGGCCCTACTCGGCATCAGACACGTGGTCTACATGGGCGACAGCGAAAACGACCTACCTGCGTGGAGGGAGGCCGACGTCAAATTACTAATACGCCACAGCCTAAACCACGGCCTCCACATCCCCGGGACGATACCGATCAAATACGAAGACCTCCCCAACTACCTGGAGGAGGCGGCCCGCAACATGACTTCGGCATAACAGGTCCGCTGGGCGGGTTTAAAGGACCCATGGAAATGGCGACGCGAGGCCGTAAGGGATAGGCAGAAAACGGACACGGCTGTCTCGGCTGCCTTGGCTAAGAGCTGGGACGCCCCAGATCCACAATGTTCGAGACAAAGCGCTTGTTGCCTAAGCCCTATGTATTCGACGGACGCCAGGTCTCCTTGGTCGCGTGCGGCGCGCCGACGACCACTTCTGTCGTAGCCGCCCTCAAGGCCAGCGTCTCGACCTGGGGGTGCACTGATTAAAGACGCCGTGTAGATCCACTGAATCAGCCTTTCCCCGCAACACGCCCGAGTCGACCTCCAGAGTCTTGCCTGGATAGTTAGCGGTCTTGACGTAACGGCCTGGAGGGCGTAGAACAAAGTGGATTTGCTACGTTTGGGGCCCAAGATACCCCCTGGCCGCTCCGTATTACATGACTGTAAAAATCTTAGTTGTTGGATTTCGAAGGAAGTCCACAGTAAATGGCTCTATGGTTTAGCCGCCCCAGCGCCTCGGCCGCCCAACAAGCCGCGGGCCACTATCAGCAGGACGCTTGCGGTCATGGCCGAGCCGGCTAGGAAGGCTAGGCCCGCGAGGCTAGACCCAGCCGCCGTGTTGATATAGCCGACTATGTAGGGGCCAACGAAGCCGCCGAGGTTACCCACAGAGTTTATAAGGCCGACGGCGACTGCCCTGGCCACGCCGGCGAGTCTGCGTTGTGGTATGGGCCAGAAGGGCGGGTAGAAGCCGTAGATGCCGGCGGCGGCCAGCAGAAGCGCCATGAAGGCCGCAATGGGTTGGGAGGCCAGCGGCGCGGCTAGAAGGAGGCCGACGGCTCCGAGGAGCACTGGAACCGCCGAGTGCAGAAACCTCTCGCCGCTTCTGTCGGACGATCTCCTGACGAGTATCATGGCGGCCAGCGCCACCGAGTAGATCACCGCGTTGAGGAGCCCAACGATGACCGAGTTGCCGCCCGTCAGCGCCTTGAGGATCTGGGGCGACCAGAAGGTTATGCCGTAGAGACTTGTGGTTGCCAAGAAGTATATGGCCGCCAGCAACCACGCCTCGGGTATCTTCAGCCCCGTGAGCCAGGAGAAGACCCTCTCCGGCGGGTGGGACTCCCGCTCCTTCCGCAACTGGTCCTCCAACCACCTGCTCTCCTCCTCGGAGAGCCACCGGGCCTCCCTAGGCCAGTCGGGGAGCAGGAACAACACGGCGACCCCCCACAGCACAGACGGCAAGCCCTCCAATATCAAGACCCACCGCCAGCCCTCGAGACCCAGCCAGTTGACTGTCAGGAGCAACCCCGATATGGGCGAGAGTATAATGTTGGCCACCGCTATGGCGCTCATGAAGAGGCCCACCGCCCGGCTCCTCTCGTCCTCCAGAAACCAGTGGGTTAGATAGACTATTATGCCCGGGAAGAAGCTGGCTTCGGCCAGGCCCAGCGCGAACCTGGCGGCGTAGAGCTGCCACTTGTCTTGGACCAAGCCGGTGAGCGACGCCACCAGCCCCCAGCTTATGAGTATTCTGGCAATCCACTTCCTGGCGCTGAACCTCTCGACTATGTACGTGCCAGGTATTTCGAGTATGAAGTAGCCGATGAAGAAGATCCCAGCGGCGAGGCCCAGATCGGCGTCGGTGAGGCCCAAAGACTGCTTCATCCCAAGGCTCGCAATGCCTAAATTAACTCTGTCGATGAAGGCGAGGAGATAAGCAATCCATATAGTCGGTATAATATATCTCCATTTCTTGGAAAGTATCTCTGCAGGTTGTACCATTGAAACCTGCAGTTGCGAGATTATATATTTTCGTTATTATAAACAGGCTGTGAGTAGCCATATTTATCCGTGGGGCTTACAGATGCCGGGGCCGTACCTGCCGTGGATCTCACATGGCTAGTGGAGATGCAGATGGAGTCCTTGCGGAGGAAGTTCCCACTGTTGCGAGAGTGAGGAACGGATCTGGCATTGAAGCCAGAGTAACTCACCAACGCGCTGGCGGGGGAGGTCGGCGAGGCGGCAAATCCGGTCAAAGGTTGTGAGGAGCTCCGTCTACGGCGACGTCAAGCCGGAGAATCCGAGGCAGGTGATAGAGGAGGGGCTGGCGGACATCCTTATCTCCTCGTGACTGCGGCAAGACTCCTAGGCGTGGATCTGGAGAAGGCTTACCTCGAGAAACTTGCGAAAAACGAAAAGAGGTTCAAACGTCGAAAGGAGCTAGGCCTCCCGGATCTCCTCAAAATATGGGTGTATATGCCACGGCTGGCTTCAAGCCTCTTGCGGGGATTGGGGTGTCGACATGCGTCGGCCGCCGCAGAGCCCATCGCGGCGGAGGTCAGTGGTGATTAACCTCAAGTTGTAAGAGGCGTATTTATAAGATGTTGCACCGTCTCGGTGTTTGTATCGCAAACTGGGTGGGGGTGATGTAGAGGGCCGAGAGACTGGGACGGAGGAGTGGAGAGGTTGCAGAGGACTTGAAGACCTCTTCGATTAGAGCCGTGGTTTGTCTCTTATCGACAGAGCAGAGGCGTGTTTGGGGGGTCTGTCGGGGGGTTAGGCTTGGTCGTGTAGGTAGTCGTAGATCTCGAGAACGTAGTTGGGCAGTCTCCCCGCTTTTACCAGCTTCTCTACCTGGTCTCTGGGGGTGAAGACTGCGTGGAGGACTGCGTCTCGTTCTTCGTCTGGCAGGGGGGCTAGGGCCATGATGAGGCG
>WYEI01000199.1 GCA_009903905.1 Pyrobaculum sp.
AGCGGCCGCTACGAGGAGCTGAGCAAGTCTTATCAACAGGCCCAGCAGGAGAAGGCGTTGCTCCAGAGCCGCTACTCCGAGCTCAACACCGGCTTCACCTGGGCCGTCAACATGGCCACGGCACTCGGCGTGGCGCTCCTATTCATAATTGCGTTGTTCCTCACCAGGAAGAGATACGCGGCGCCGCCCCCCGCCCCCCAGACGCCCCCGGCCACGGTGAAGACGGCAGTAGTCCTCCAGCAACAAGAACCCAGAGAGGCGTTAGTTAGGTGGCCCGCCACATCCGAGTAATCACCCCCCGTTTTTCCCAAAGATGTCCTCTACGGTGATCACGTGGGGGTTTTTAGGCCCCTTCCTGACCGCCACGTAGTAATCTCCCCCCTCCCGGCCGAGCTTCCTCCTCATGTCGCGGATCACCTCATCCACCTCCCTCTCGTCTAGGTCGCTCCACTTCACCTCCACCGCCGTGACGTGCCCCTCCTCTATACACACGACGTCTACCTCCACATCTCTCTCCCAATAACGGCCGCAGCGGCCCAGCCTCTTCACCCGGCCTGCCTTGTGTAGGTGAGGTAGGGCGCGGCGCACCACCTCTTCGTAGGCTGGGGCCATGTAGCTGTTTAGATCCACCCGCGGGGCGTTGCCGAGCTCGATCCAGTCTCTCTGCGGGTGCACGAAACGCGCCCAGAACTTTATGTAGAGGTCAGACACCACGTAGATAGGCCTCGCCTTCCCCAGCACCGGGATCTCCCGCCTCACCACCTCCAGCTTCTCCAAGACGTGAAGGTACTTGGCCAAGGTCTGCGGGCTGATCCGGGCCTTGTCGGCTATCTCGGAATACGTGGCGGCGCCCTCCTCCATGGCCCTCACGATGTTGAGATAGACGTGGGGCTCCCTCACCTCGTGGCGGAGGAGGTTCTCGGCCTCTTCGTACAGAGGGCCCCACCGCGAGAAGAGAAACGCTAAGTTCTCCTCAAGCCCCCTACCCCCGTTGAACAAGGCGAGGTAGTGAGGCACGCCGTTGGAGACGGCGTAGGCCACCGCCAGCTCGGAGGCTCTGTAGCTCGGCAAGAAGTCGGCGGCGTAGCGCGGCGGCAGGGAGCCAAGCCGAATCTGCGCCGTCCTCCTGCCGAAGAGACCTCCGCCGTAGGCCACGACCCTCTCGGCCACGGCGTGGGCCGAGGTGAGGAGGATTAGAAACACTTGGCTGTCCGCCAGATACTCGTCCCAGCCTCTTTGAAGAATTGAAAGGATGCCGGGATCTACGTCGAGCCAGTGGCCGAACTCGTCTAAGGCGAGCACGAAGCGGCCGGCGTCTCTCAACGCGGCGAAGACGGAGTCCCACTGCGGCTTCACGTAACGGCCCAGCGCCTCGCTGAGGGCCTCCGCGAGGCGGGCAAGCTCGTCGGCCAGAGGACGCCTCTGGGCGTAGAAGTACAGCCCCCTCCTCCCCTCTAGAAACCTCTTCACCAGCCACGTCTTGCCCACCCTCCTGCGGCCGTATATCAAGACCAGCTGAGGTCTATACGAGGCGTACAGCCTCTGGAGGAGGGAAAGCTCCTCCTCCCTATCCACAAACACAGAAGATCACAATCTGCAGTATTTTAATCTTGCAGATCAAAATCTTCAGAACAACGCTTTTAAGGCTAATGCGTTACATGGACAGATGGGGCGGCCTGAGCCGCCGAGGGGTGAGGAGACGGTGGATTGCCGACGGGCTTTTTTAAAAGGGGAATCGGATGCTCAGTGCTCTGGTTCCTGCTGACCACTGGGGCTTGCAACTTGTCTTGTAGATACTGCGGCGGCTCCTTCAGCCCAGCCCACTCCCCCTGGAGGCCCGCCGTCGAGGCGGGAGACGTGGCTAGGTTCATCGCGGCGAGAGACCCCGCGCCGACCGTCTTCTTCTACGGCGGCGAGCCGCTTCTAAACCCTCAGTACATCGAGGCGGTGATGAAGGCGATGCCGCACGCCCGCTTCGGCATCCAGACCAACGGCACCCTAGCCAGGCGGCTGCCGCCCGAGACGTGGCGCCGGTTCTCCACAGTCCTGCTGTCTATAGACGGACCACCAGAGGTGACAGACAGCTACAGAGGCCCCGGCGTCTACAAAAAGGTGGTGGAGGCGTTGCGGTGGCTAAAGGAGGAGGTGAAATGTAGCTGTAAGATAATCGCCAGGATGGCGGTGTCGCGGCACTCCAGCATATACAGAGACGTCACCCACCTCCTCTCCCTAGGCTTCGACGCCGTCCACTGGCAACTCAACGTAATCTGGACAGAGGAGTGGGGCCCCCGGGAGTTCCTCCAGTGGGCCGAGGAGAGCTACCTCCCCGGCGTCGCCAAGCTGAGAGACCTATTCCTGGCGGAGGCCGAGAGGGGGAGGGTGCTGGGCATAGTGCCCATACTCGGCATATACAGGGCGCTTCTCGTGAAGCCATACGACTGGGTGCCCTGCGGCGCAGGCAGGCACAGCTTCGCCATAAACACCGACGGGAGGGTGCTCCACTGCCCCATAGCCGTCTCCGAGAAGTGGGCCACGGCGGGACACGTAAAGATCGGCCTCAACGGCGGCACCCCCAGGCTAAAGGATAAATGCCTCCGATGCGAGTACAGACACGTCTGCGGCGGCCGCTGCCTCTACACGCACTACGAGGACTACTGGGGCGAGGAGGGCTTCGACGCGGTGTGCGCAGTGACCAAGAAGACGATAAGGCTTCTAGAGGAGGCGGCGCCAAGACTAAAAAAACTCATAGACACCGGCAGGATCGCCAGAGATGCGCTAAACTACGACCCCCTGCTGGACTCCACCGAGGTGATCCCATAACATTCAAATATAAGCCCACCGTCAAAGACACAGCTATAAGAAGAGAGGCCGAGATATACATGCCCTGTAAAAAGAAGAAAAGCGCAAAGGAGGAAAAGGCGTAGGCACGCCGGTCTTCCTAACGTCTTTTGTTGCGTAAATCCTCAGGTTTTTGTTAACTATATGAGCAGAAATCCTTAGACAATTATAATTTTCTCTAAATGCTACTAAAGATTAGTAAACCGGCACAGTGCCCACCAGAATCTCGCTGGCGTCCAACACGGCGTGCCTAACGGCGTCCTGGTCGCCGCCCGCGCTGAGGTCCATAAGCGAGTCGCCCCCCCCCCACTCGTCACAACCACCCTCTTAGTCTAAATCAACCACCTCGCCCGAGGTGCCCAAATTCACGTTAATCTTCGTCGACACCCCCTCACGATGACGGCCACCCGCCTGGGAGGTCTATCCACGTTCCTAATAACTACGGCCCCCATCGCCACCCCATCTCTAAACTTCTCCGGCGAAACGCCCTCCAGCTTGGCCAGCTCTGTAAACGCCTCCGTCGAGCCGGCTCTCGCCTGCTCAATTACCGTTTTAATAAACTCGTTATAGATTCTAAATTATCAACACATCCCCCGCCTC
>WYEI01000072.1 GCA_009903905.1 Pyrobaculum sp.
GTGATTATCATCGCCAGCCTGTCTACGCCTATGCCGACGCCGCCCGTCGGCGGCATGCCGAAGCTCAGCTCCTCCACAAAGTCCCAATCCAGGGGGTGGGCCTCCTCCTTGGGGAAAAGCTCCTCCTCCCTGGCGAAGTACTCGTACTGCTTCACGGGGTCGTTGAGCTCGGTGTAGGCGTTGGCCACCTCAAGCCCCCCCACGAAGGCCTCGAAACGCTCCACAAGCCCCGGCACCTCTCTGTGGGGTTTGCAGAGCGGCGTAGACTCCTCAGGGTAGTCCATGACGAAGGTGGGCTGGACCAGCTTCTTCTCCACCAGCTTCTCGAAAAGCTTAACCAGCGCGATCCCCCTGTTGTACACCTTAAGCGGAACCTGGAACTCCTTCAGCTTCTCCTTTATCTGGTCGTCGGTAAGCCTCTCGGGGTCAACACCGCCGAACTCGCGCAACGCGTCGTGTAGAGTTATCCTCCGCCAAGGCGGGGAGAAGTTTATGTTCCGCTCCCTGTACTTAACCACGCCGGACCCCAGCACTGCGGCAACCGCCTCGTATACGACCTCTTCCGTCAGGTTCATCACGTCTTTGTAGTCGGCGTAGGCCTGGTAAGCCTCTAAAGACCAAAACTCGGGGTTGTGGAGGGCGTCTATGTCTTCGTTGCGGAACTGGGGGCCTATCTCGAAGACCTTGGGGAACCCCGCGATGATGTACCGCTTGAGGTACAGCTCGGGGGATATGCGGAGATACCACTCCTCGTCTATGGCCCAGATCTTGGTGGTGAAGGGCCTCGCCGCGGCTCCGCCGTATATGGGCTGGAGCACCGGCGTGGGGACCTCCACGAACCCCCGCCTCCACATGGCCTCCCTAAGCGCTTGTATAAACCGGGCCCTAGCCGCCACCCGCCACCTAAGCTGAAGGTCAAGCACCATCGCCACCGAGCGGTACCGCATGTAAAACGGCGACTCTCTATCCACCTTGCCCCACTCAGGAAGCGGCTGAACCGCCTTAGCCAGCAGAGCAATGGAGGACGCCCTCACCGCGTAGTCCCCCCTCTGCGTCTTCACAATAGGCCCCTCCACCCCCACGTAATCCCCACGCCAAATGTGCTCCAAGATGGGGAGCTTGGGGTCGGCCATGACTTGAAACCGGGCCCCGTCTTCGTAGAGGTCTATAAACACCACGTTGGGGTGGCGCCGCACGTCTGACACCCTGCCGGCGGTCCTCACCGTCAATCCAACCCAAGGCTCCAGCAACGCCTGCCTTCTAAGCTCGTTAAGCGCCTTCACGCCGTGGGTCGCAGAAAAACTGTGCGGGAAGGGCTCCACGCCCCTCCCCCTAAGCGAGCTGATCAGCTTCCGCCACTCCTCCACCTTAGAGGGGCTCTGCCTCTCAGACATCGCCACCACAAACCCGCCACTATATATCTATTCCACAACCACAACGCCCCACCCACCGAAAGACAGCTCCCTAAGCGCCGGCAGACCCAGGCGGATCCTCAGCTCAACAGCCCTCCGGAGGGCCCAACGCGAGGGCACATCGACGAACCGCACCACGGCGTTCCCCGCAACCTCAACCAGACGGGAAACCGCCACCGCCGCGCCGCCCCTAACAACGGCGCCCTGCAGGGCCACCCTCCACCTAGACGGCCCCACCTCGGCGAGACGCGCCACCGCCGCGCCCCTCGGGTCATCGCCGAGAACCTCCACCCTCCTCATCCTAGGCACGCGCCCAAGGGCCTCCACCACATACGCCACGGCGGCTGTCTCAAGCGCCGAGGGGTTGCTTCCATCGACGTAGACAAACCTGTCAGATGCTACGTACTGCGCCGCCGCGTTCTCCGCATAGGCAACCACGTACCGCCCCACCTCGCCCCCCGACACCACCACGCCGAAAGCCCACCGCGAAAAGGGCCCAGACCCCCTACGCAGAGCCCACAGAGAGAAGTCGTCGATTAGAAACGCCTTAACCCTAACCGCCACGTAACCAGGCGGAACCCTCAAGGCAGGCTCCTCCACCCGCCTCACCGAACCCCCCTCCAGCTTTAGACGCCACACGTCGAGAGGCTGAACCCGCTATATATCTGTACCACGCCGCTAGCCCTGCAGTATGCGCCTCACCACCTCCTTCATCCTAGCCGCCACCTCGGGATCCGGCGCCGCCTCCTCAGGCCACGGCCTCCCCCCATATTCCTCCGGAAGCTTCCTCGTGGCGTCTATGCCAAGCTTAGAGCCGTAGCCAGAGATGGGCGACCCCGTGTCCAACACGTCCACATGCGCCCCCGGCACCACCACCACGTCGCGTTGCGGGTCAACCCGTTGCGCAACGGCGAACACAACCTCGTTAAGGTCGTGCACATCAACGTCGTGGTCCACCACCACCACGACCTTAGTCAGAGAAAGCATATGTCCAAGCCCCCACAGGGCAAACATCACCTTCTTCCCATGGCCCGGATACCTCTTCCTAATAGACACAACGGCGACGCCCTGGAAGAGGCCGTGAGCCGGCAGGTTCAGATCCACCACCTCCGGCAGAAGAAACTGCAAGATGGGGAGGAAGACCCGCTCCACAGCCTTCCCCATGTAGGCGTCCTCCAGCGGAGGCCTCCCCACCACAGTGCCGTAGTAGATGGGGTCTTCCCGCCTCAGCAAAGCCCTGGCCTTAAAGACGGGGTAGAGCCCCCCGGGGTCGTACACCCCGTAGTGGTCGCCGAAAGGCCCCTCCCGCCTCAAGTCACCCACGTCTACACAGCCCTCCACCACCGCCTCAGCCCGCGCCGGGATGTACAAGTCGGTCGCCACGCCCTTGGTCACCTCCACCCCCGAGCCCCGGAGGACACCCGCGAAGAGGTACTCGTCGAGGGGGTAAGGCGTCGGCATCATACCGCTGAGGAGGAAGGCCGGGTCACCGCCGATTACAACAGCCGCGTCTACGCAACCGGAGGAGGAGCCGAACAGCCCCGCCGCCCTCTTGTGTATCTGCGAATGCACCACCGCCTCCCTCTCGTTGAGGATCTGGATCCTGTAAACCCCCAGGTTGTGCACCCCCCTGACGTCCCTCGTGACGAACACGCCGAAGGTTACGTAACGCCCCGCATCCCTAGGCCAACTCTTAAAAGCCGGGATAGAGAGGAGGTTAGGCTCCTCCACCACCTCCTTCACAGGCCCGCCCCTCACCGCCCTCGGCGCGTAGCGCCCCAGCTCGAAGAGCTCAGCCGCCGCCTTGAATTTATCCACAATCGAAACAGGAGGCGGACCCGCCATAGGCTCCAAGAGGCGCCGCCCCACCTCCTCCAGCCGCTCCACCCCAAGCGCAAGCTTAATCCGCTCCAAAGAGCCAAAGAGATTACCAACAACACGCCACCCCGGAAACCCCCTCACGTTTTCAAACAACACCGCAGGCCCCCCCGCGTACATAACCTGACGAAGCACCTCAGG
>WYEI01000244.1 GCA_009903905.1 Pyrobaculum sp.
GTGATGGCGAGCTCCGGCGGCCTCGTGACCTTGGAGGAGGCGACCAAGAGACCTGTGCAACTCGTCGAGTCGGGCCCGGCGGGGGGCGTCGTGGCGGCCGCCGAGTTCGCCAAGGCGCTTGACGTCAAACGCGTAATTAGCTTCGACATGGGCGGCACGACGGCTAAGGCAGGCACCGTGGTGGATTTCGAGCCTGAAATAGCCACTGAGTACGAGGTCGGCGGGGATTCCCACCACGGCCGCGTGGTCAAGGGGTCCGGATACCCCGTTAGGTTCCCCTTTATAGATCTAGCGGAAGTGTCGGCGGGCTGAGGCACCATTGTGTGGAGAGACAAGGCGGGGGCGTTGAAGGAATGTGACGACGTAGCACAACGAAATTTGAGCTGACACCCGGTGCATGGTCGTCATGATGATTCATAGATGGAAAAAAGAGGATACCTCTTCAGAATTATTTCAACAATCTCCCTCTGCTTCGGCGTGCCGTTCTTCGCCTTTTCGGCGAGGTAGAGCGCTATGGCTTTTCTAATGGTTTCGTCCCTCTCTGCCAGCTTCAAGAGATCACTCAAAGATACATACACCACATAGTTAGCTTTAGATCTCACAATGTTCGGTCTAAGCCCAGCCGACTCAAGCCTTTTGGCGGCGGTTAGCGCCTTTCTGACATCGCGGAAGTAACGCCTAGCTCTGAGTGAACCGCTACTGTTTTTCACCAGTTCGAGACGCAACACAACGCCCGCCACAACCACAACGCCTATTCTCTGTCTCTCCGTATACGAGGACTCGGTAAAAATTTCGTCGAATTGTCCATACATCTTCCTAAGAACATCTATTTTCCTCGTTGTCATCTTCAGTTTGTAAGTCGCTCTGAGGGCGTCATCTGTGGCTAGCTTCACGCCGATCCACTTGTGTGCATTCAGCACATCAAACAAAACGCCGTATATGCCAGCCGCCTCTCTAAGCTTTACAAACGCCTCTCTGCCCGTGGCCACTAGGGCCAATCTCCTGCCCATGTTGATGCCCAGCTTCTGAGACTCTTTAGTTGCAATAACAAGCCGATATTTGCCGTGTAAGATCTTTTTCTGATTAACTGTGCCATCCCCCAGCCACATAGTTAGCAGAGGTGCCCATTCACCGCGTCTGAAGTAGCTTACGACGAGGTCAATAGCCTCGTCTTTTCTCCACTTCTGACTCCAGTCTCTCGCTTTCACACGTATCGTTATGCTTACTCCCTCACGCGTCAGGTTGACCGAGGCAATGCGTATGTAAAGGTCTCCGTATCTTAACGCTGTCCAGGCGAGTATTTGCCAAGGCTGTGTGGTGGCCATTACGGGCCCGCTACCCATCTTACCTTCGTCGCTCGCCCTCCAGCCCAGCTGAAGCAGTTCAAGCCTTTCGCGCGGAAGCTTCAGCACGTTGGGGAAATAAGCCGAGGTGCCTATATTGTGAATTGAGATACGCGGGACAAGATTCGTTTTTTCCATCCACGTCCCGTCCGGCGCGTATAGCCTCTTCCCCTCCAACCTGTACGTGCCCTCGGCGACGGCCTTATACAGCGCCGCCAATTTCTCTTTCGTCTGCATCCACGCCTCCAGTAGCAATTGTTTCATTGTGTCTCGGAAGTGGAAGAGTTGCCTCTTTTCCTCTTCCGATAACGGAAACGTCTCGGCGATTCTCTGCGTCGCGTATTCGACGTACAGCATCCACGCCGGGAAGACCCAGTCCACCGGCCCCCGCAAGACGCCGCGGGTGGAGACCTGCTCAAGCACTTCCTCCAGCGTCGGCGGCTTCTCAACAGGCCTCAGCGCAAGCTCTAGACGTTGTTTAATTTCGCTTATATCCATAACGCGTTAAACGCCGCGGCGGCGAGCCTATCCATATCTCTTCTTTTACTTCGCTATTTAAGCCTTCTCTCCACAGGTAAAGACCGCCGATACAGAGCCACAGGGATACCTGCCAGGGTATACCACGTGGATCTGATCGCAGAGGTCGTCCCGCTGTGCGAGGGGCCTGAGTCTTCGGAGGACAGAGCTACTTGAACAAAAGGCGGCATCTGCTAACAGCTTTTTTCCACCCCTTTTTTCTTTTCAGCTTTCTCCTTTGGTCTTATCTTCATGAAGCGCTCTAATAAATGAAACAAACCGTCCTCACGGTAATCCCCTCTTTCCCTCAACGAAGGGGTACTCCACAGACCTACAAAAGTAAGGAGGTGGTGAGGTTTAAGAAGACCGACGACGTGGAGGTGCACATAGACGGCATGGGGGACCCCGGCGCCTACCCCCAACTGGTGGAGCTGGTGGAGGGCGCCAAGGCCATAAGGGGCGTCGCCGTGGTCTCCATGCAGACCCGCCTCTACATGCTCGACGAGGGGAAGATAAGGCGCCTCGCGGATGCGGGGGCGCTGAGGGTGGGGCCTACGAGCGCCGGCGCCGACCCGGGCCCCGTCTGCTACGGACTAGGGGGGACCGAGCCCACTGTGACCGACGCAAATGTTGTACTGGGCAGAGTGGCGTCTCTCCTGGGGGGCGAGATGTGGCTGGACGCAGAGGCGGCGCATAGGGCGTTTAAGAAGCTGGGCGACCCCGTGGCGACTGCTTGGCAGGCGGTTCAGCTGGCTAACATGGAGATGGCGCGGGCGGTGAGGCTGGTCACGGTGGAGAGGGGGCTGGACCCCGGCGAGTTTGTGCTCTTCGCCTTCGGCGGCGCGGGGCCGCAACACGCGGCTGAGCTGGCGGAGGAGCTTGGGATATCTACAGTGGTGATTCCGCCGGAGCCGGGCGTCTTCACGGCGCTGGGGATGCTCTTCGCCGACGGCAAATTCGAGGCGCGGGCTTCTTATCCGCGAGACTTAGAGGAGGGGTTCCGGAGGCTTGAGGAGGCGCTCTCCGTGCATAACCCCACGTACTACGTTAGGCTTGCCGATGTACGTTACGTCGGACAGGGCTGGGAGCTTGTGGTGCCGGTGGGGAGGCCGGCCGACGAGGAGCAGATAAGGAAGACTTTTGAGGAGAGGCACAAGGCGACGTACGGTTTTAATCTAGATAAGCCAATCGAGGTGGTGACCATCCGCGTCTTTGCCATTGCGACGCGTAGGAAACCAAAGCTGAGGGAGCCGCCGGTCGGAGGCGAGCCTAAGCCCGCCTCCTTTAGAAAGGCGTACTTCGGAGAGTGGGTAGAGACGCCGGTGTACCGGCGGGAGAATCTACCACGAGGCTTTAAAGCCGACGGGCCTGTGGTGATTGAGGAAAGACACTCAGTCACAGTGGTGCCGCCTAGGTGGCGCGTCGAGGTGGGTAAGATGGGAGTGTTGGAGTTGAGGAGGATATGAGCTGGGAGCTGATCTACAGAGCCACCGTGTACATAGCCGAGGAGGCGGGCGCCGCGTTGAAGAGGTCCGCGCTTTCGCCTAACATTAGGGAGAGGAT
>WYEI01000094.1 GCA_009903905.1 Pyrobaculum sp.
CCTGTCTAGCAAGCGACGCGAAGTGCTCCACCATCTCCGAGAGGAGGAAGATAGCTCCCCTGATCCTCCCGCCGACCACCGCCTCCTTCAGAGATCCATCCAGTATCGCAGAGCTGTCGACGACGTATTTATCCACCGACGCATAATACGACGAGATATAAATATCTTCCAAACCCGAACCCGACACCATTAAGCCCAGACGAGAAGAGGCACAGCTCCACACAAGCCACGGCCCCGGAATTTCGGGCCGTAAAGGAGACGCGCCTCTCTACGAGAAACCCCGCCCCCTATCGGCAGACACCGCCAGTCAGCCACTCATCACGAAGCCCAGCTTGAACTACGTCGCAACGGCCAACCCACAACGACGTCGCGACGTAGTGCACAGACCTGACCCCGCGTCCGCAGTCGTACACGGTAAACATGCCCACCAGGCGCCCGCGCCCACAGTCACGGCCACAGCAACCTCAATTATCCACCGGTCACAACTCCCCCAAGTGGGGCTCGACACGTCAGAACAGCGACGGGAAAAACCACCGCTAGGCGGAGGGCCGCCCTAGGTCGCCGTAGTAAAAAAGAAGAGAGTCGGAGTAAGAAAGAAGACTGCGCCTAAAACCAACGGAGTCAATGCCGCCGGGCCGCATCTCGCCGGCGCGGGGGACATAACCGTTGTGGAAAACACGGCAGGTAGTGTGGAGGCGAGGTTTTCTGAAAGCAGAATTGTGACGTAGTCGCCACGGGCGTCCTGGACATGTCCCGTTCCCTAGAGACGGTTAAAGACGGCGGCGTGTTGAAGACAAGCAACCAAACAGGCGGCGGATCCCCCTCAGCTTGAAGATTGTGGCGTGTGTGCCGCGGCGGCCGCGGTGCACTGCCCTGGGGCGTTGCCAGCTGTCGCGACCGCGCTTGTTTTATAAACCGCCTCCTCTTACCTGCAGTGCAGTATATACTGACCACGGTCCCTGGTCTGGAGGATTTCGTTATCGAAGAGCTGGCTGAGGGACGCCCCACAAGGTGGGCGAGGGCCAGATACATGACAGGCCGCGTCGTGGCGGAGGTCGATGTTGAGCCACCTGCGCTCTTCTCGCTGAAGACGGTGGAGCGGTTCGGCATATTCCTCGGCGACGGTCACGCCAATGATCTAAGGGGTGTTGTGTCGCTGGCTGTGGAGCGCCTACCCGCGGCCCTCCGCTATCTCACTAAAAACACCACGGCGGGCGTCCGGACGGAGCGGGTGGGTAGCCACGGCTTCACCTCCCGCGACGTGGAGCGGGAGGTGGGAAGGTGGCTCAAGGAGCGGGGGGTCGTCATCAGCCTCGTGGATCCAGATGTGGAGATAAACGTAGACGTAGTGGAGGACTACGTAGCCGTGTGGATCACAGTGGCTAAGAAAAGCCTGAAGGACAGGCCCTGGAGGGCGTACGAGCACTACGCCAGCCTAAACCCCGTAATAGCCAACGCCATGCTCCGGCTCGCCAAGCCGCAACCTGGCGAGACCCTCTGCGACCTGACCTGCGGAGGCGGGACCATCGCGGCGGAGGCGGCTGAGCTGGCGCCCCAGACCCGCTACATCTGCGTAGACATCTCGCTGAGGCACGTCAAAGGCGCCGTGAAAAACGCGGGGCACAACCACTTCGCGGACTTCCTCTGGTTCGACTCCACGAAGCTACACAGAGCCATGAGGCCCGTATGCGATAAGTACGTCTACAACCCGCCCTACGGCTTCAGAATCCCCGGCAAGATAGGCCGGCTGTACCGCCTCCTCGGCAAAGCCATGAGGAGGCTGGCGAGGGGGTGCCCCATTTACGTCGTAATAACGCCGAGGTACAAGACGTTTCTAAGCCAAGTAGGCGGCGAGGTGTTGATCAGGCGCGTGGTATACCAAGGCGGCCTCTACAGCAACATCATAGTGGGAAGGCTGTGCGGGCAAGGAGAAGGAAGAGAAACGAAGTAGCGGGGACAATCACGTTGTCGTCGATCGGGGGGAACTCGAACCTCTCCACGGCACTTGCCAGAAGCCCCGCCAGCGCCCCCGCGACGCCCAGGTAGCACCAGCCTATGGGGACAGAAACCACGGCCATGGCGATGTTGCCAGCCCAGTGCTTGGTCCGCCGCTTAAACAAAAGATTCCTCACAACCCCCGTGGCCGAGTCCCCCACCGCCATAAACAACGCGGGCACAACGCCGAGCCGCCAGTCGCCTAAGACACCCCAGCTCAGCGCCACCACCAGGGCCCACATAGCCGCGCCTCGTACATGTTGTCGGGGTCCTGGAACCACCACAGGAGACGCCCCGTCTTATGCGGAATATACAGAAACCACGGCCATGGCAAGCGCCGCCGCGGTGGGCACCACCCAGCTACTGAAGAAAGGCACCAAAACCGCGACGACTCCGCCCGCCAGTACGTGGATTATCTTCCGGTTGAACCGACCTCCTCCCCGCCTTAAAGGGCGGGGGTTCCCGCCCCGCGGGGAGGTGCCCTCGTCCCGCCTTCATCGGCTCCTCGGGCGGGGGGTCATGGGGGCGGCCCGGGCCAGCACCGCGGGCCACTGGGGGCTGGCCTTCAGTGACTTGAGCGAGGTCCAGACGGCGTACGCGACTGGCCACGGGACAAGCGGATTTCTCCTCCTTACAGCTTCCTTAGACACGAGTCCTCCCCCCTTCTCCAGTCTCCTTTTCACGTCTTTCAGATCCCACCATACGCCCTTGGCCGTACCCGCCGGTGTAACCTTCCAAAACATGTTGAAGACGGCTACCACATCTCTATCCACGACGTGACCGTGCGGACAGTGCAAAGCATGCCAACTGCCGTTGTCCCTCAAGAGCGTGAAGTGGATGGAGCACACCTTGCTGTTGCGATACGGCGAGACGTATACTACTACAGAGCCGGTCTCCCTCGCCTTGTCCTCCACGGCCCTTATTAGCTTTCTAAACGGCGTCTGCTTGATGCGGTATCTCAGTTCTCTTTTCTTTATTTTCTTCTCTTCAATGCCGATCATCTCTTCTTGCGGGTTTTTGCCAAGCTCCTCCGTTATAACTACGGCGGGGCTTTTCGTCATCTCGCGGGCGATTTGCCTTACCCGGCCTTCCTTACGCCTCCTCTCCCTAAGCCTCCTCGCAAACCTCCTAAACTCCCTCGTGTCCGTCACGTTCTGTCTCCTTTCCTCTTCGTCTCCGCCCGCGAAGGGGTACCTCTGCTTCAGCTCTTCCAGCTTTGCGTTTCTAACCGCCTCGTATCTCTTCGCAAGCCTGCCGAAGTCGGTCCTTATCAAGTACACGGCGGGGTTTATGTACTGCCTATTCCAGCTGGCGATTCTGTCCACAGTCGCCAAGAGACTCACCTTAGCGACTGCTACCGAGTTTTCGTTTACATCGAAGGCGATGGCCTCCGCCGGAGGC
>WYEI01000071.1 GCA_009903905.1 Pyrobaculum sp.
CTCTTCTGTCGCCTCCCGCCTTTTCCCCCGCCTCAAGCGCCGCAAGTAGCTTATCCACCAGCTCCCCCCTCTGCGTCTCAAAAGCCCTGGCCATAGCCTCGACAACCTGCGGACCTGCGAGAATGTTGCCAGAGGCTACGAAGCCGCTTCCAATTACGTGGCCTGCGTGCTCTGGGCATTCTCCGCCGGTGAAGCCGTAGGCGTTGCCTCTTATGTCAACCGCGCCTATCTGCCTCTGCTCCTTACCGGGGTCCTGCGCCAGGGCTTTCTCCACGGCCTCCCTCGCCGTCAACCCCTGTCTTATCAACGCAAGAACGGCCTTGCCCAGTCTTGGATTGGCATAGCATTGTGTGGCCACGGCGCCTACCCCCGCCTCTCCGTGGGGCACAAATGCACCTACTGCGACGAATTTAGAGGCAACAGCCACACCCACGTCGACGCCGTCTGTGGCTACGATAGAAAATGTCATGAAGTAGGCATAATCCCCAAATAAATATATACTGCCCACGATGCTGACATATGGAGCTGAGGAAGGGGATAAAACTCCTCCGTGGGTCGCCCAATACCTTAATCGCCGGGAGATACGTCGTCGACCCTGGCCAGCCGGCGGAGAGGGCGGCTGAAATCGTCGCCGAGGTAGGCAACACGCCAGTCGTCCTCTTGACGCATTTCCACGCGGATCACCTCACCGCCACGCCTGAGGGCGCCGAGGTCTACGCCCCCTGGGGCGAGGAGCTGTTTGTCTCCAGCGTCAAGGCGCGGCTCTTCTTCACACACGGCGTCTATATGGAAAACGCGGTGTATAAAGGCAACGACTTGAAGGTCGCGGGCTTGGTTAAGCCAGGCGACCGGGTCGGCCCCTTTGAGGTCGTGCCGTTGCCGGGACACACCTTCGGCCATGTGGGCTTCTACGCCGAGGGGGTCCTCTACGCCGGCGATGCCCTCTTTGGGGAGAAGGTGCTGGAGAAATACGGCGTGCCCTACCTCATGGACGTCGACGCGTTTCTGGCGTCGCTAGAGCGCATCAGGTCGCTGGAGCCCGAGATGCTGGTGATGGGACACGGCCCCGTGGCGGCTAGCCGCAGGAGGATCGTGGAGATGATAGAGGCAAACAGAGCGGCTGTGGAGAGGGCGGTTAAGCTGGTGGTTGACGCGCTACCGGGGGACCTAACCGCCGTTTCGGTGAGGGTGATTAAGGCCTCTGCGGCTGAGCATGGGTGGGAGAACGTGTTGCTGACAATGACCACGGTGAGGGCGGTGTTATCAAAGCTGAGCAGAGAGGGTAGAGTTTACATTGATGAAAACGGCATGTGGAGAATAAATTAACATTATATATAATGACAGAATTATTCCCAAATAAATATTTATATTGCTCTTTATTTATACTAAATATTCTTTAAATTTTTATATGGGATAAATCTTTAAATATCCCTAATTTCACTAGTATATGCATAAGTACGTATACAGCTTCGAGGAGGCTGATTATAAGAACAAGAAGGTATTTGGCGGGAAGGGCGCGAGCCTTATCCAGATGACTCAGCTTGGTCTCCGGGTGCCGCCGGGTTTTATAGTCACCACAGAGGCTTGTAAAAAGTTCTACGAGCCGAGGAGAGACGAAATAACGCAACTTGAAGCGGTTCTTCTCAAAAATCCTCCCCCCGAGGTGAGAGACGAGGCGATTAAAAAACTACATTCCGTCATCGACAGCTTGGAGCTACCAGAAGACATGTGGAGCCAGATAGTGAAATACGTGAAGGAGCTGGAGAGGAAGACCGGCAAGAGATTCGGCGACCCCGAAAATCCGTTGCTTGTGTCTGTTAGAAGCGGCGCGGCGGTTTCTATGCCGGGTATGATGGATACGGTCCTCAACCTAGGGCTCAACGACGAGACCGTCAAGGGCTTGGCTAAACAGACCGGCAACGAGTGGTTTGCCTACGACGCCTACCGGAGATTCCTCCAGATGTTTGGGAAAATCGTGCTTTCAATAGACGAGAAGCTCTTCTCCTCGACCTGGGAAGAGATAAAGAAGAAGTACGGCGTTAAGGACGACCCGGACGTCCCCCTAGAGGGCTTAAAGGAGGCTGTGGAGAGGTTTAAGGAGGTCATAAGGCGGGAGAGGGGAGGCTTCCCACAGGAGCCGTGGGAGCAGCTGCGCCTCGCTGTCAAGGCGGTTTTTAGGTCTTGGATGAGTCCACGGGCCATCTTCTACAGAATAATTGAAAAAATCACGCCGGACATCGCGGACTGCACCGCCGTCAACGTGGTGACGATGGTCTTCGGAAACGTGGGATGGGACTCGGGGACCGGCGTTGTGTTTAGCAGAGACGTGGCCACGGGGGAAAACAGGCTCTACGGCGAGTTCCTGCCGGTGGCGCAGGGCGAAGACGTGGTGGCCGGCATAAGGACCCCCATGGATATCGAAGAGTTTAGAAAGAGGTTTCCACACCTCTACGAGGAGCTTTACCGGGGCGTGAAACTCCTTGAAAAAGTCAACAAAGACGTGCAAGACGTGGAGTTCACGGTTGAAAGGGGGGTGCTCTACTTCCTACAGGCAAGAAACGCCAAGATGACGGCGTTGGCCAGGGTTAAAACAGCTGTGGACATGGCAAAAGAGGGGGTAATCACAAAGGAGGACGCCCTCCTCTACGTAAGTCCCGACCATGTGTTGCAGTTGCTGTACCCGCGGATCGACCCCAAGGCTAAGGCGAAGCCCGTGGCTCAGGGCCTGCCCGCGAGCCCCGGCGCGGTTTCAGGCCAGGCGGTGTTCCACCCAGACGACGCCGTTAGATGGGCGGCGCAGGGCAGACGCGTAATACTGGCTAGGGTAGAGACCAAGCCGGATGACGTGCATGGCTTCTACGCAGCTGTGGGGGTCTTGACGAGCAGAGGCGGAATGACCAGCCACGCTGCTGTGGTTGCCAGGGCCATAGGCAAGCCTGCCGTGGTCGGCGCGGAGACCGTCGAGATACATGAGGAGGAGAAGTACATGAAGATAGGCGATGTAGTCATAAGGGAGGGGGACTGGGTCACAATCGACGGACATACCGGCAATATATACGTGGGCACTGTGCCGACCATAGAGGCTGAGCTCATCCCGGAGCTCGAGGAGCTTTTGGGGTGGGCCGACGGGTACAGACGCCTGGGGGTTAGGGCAAACGCGGATCTGCCGGAAGACGCCGCAATTGCGCGGAAATTCGGCGCACAAGGCATCGGCCTGCTCAGGATAGAGCGTATGTTCCGAAAGCCAGAGCGCCTGGAGCTCCTGCGGAGCATCATATTGGCGGAGTCCCCAGAGGAGAGGAGGCCCCATCTGGAGAGGCTCTACAAGATGTTGAAAAGCGACTTCAAGGAGGTGTTTAAGATAATGGACGGGCTACCGGTCATAGTGAGGC
>WYEI01000192.1 GCA_009903905.1 Pyrobaculum sp.
AGGACCCGCCTAACAGCGCCCTTGTTCAATATCCTAATCGCCGCAATCAACGCGCCAGCCCCGCTTCCTGAGTTCTTATTATTTTTCTCTATAATCTTATCAAGGTTTTCACCTAACGATGACACAATAATTTAATTCCCGTTTCCTATATTTAAATATTCATATTAACTGCCGTTCAAATGATTTTTGAACAACGCCGAAGATGGAGAGCCTAGAGACTATGGTTCAGACTGGACTAGTATCTGGGAGACTGGCAGGCCTCGAGGATAACAATAGAGGGCGAAAGGACTGCTTGACGGAGGCAGGGCTGTTGATGGGGTCTAGGGCGGCGTCGCCGTGAAGTACAACGTATATCTGCGGGAGAACGTGATCAAACACCAATTCGCCTCAACGGACCGGAGTCGCGTCGAGCTTGCGGCACGCCTTTTGAGACTTGCGGGCGTCGGCGCAGAGGTGAAGAAGGTGGGCGGCAGAGACGTCTGGTATGTCGAAGCCACCACCGACATGCTTGCGACCGGCCATAAGGAGCTTAGAGACGCCGTCAGAAGAGTCGTAGAGGAGGCTCCTGAAAAGGGCTGGGTGGATGAGAAAAAGGCCAGACGCTGGCTGGAGAAGCTGAAGAAGGGGCGCCTACTAAAAGAGAGATGGCCAAAGTACGAAGTGAGGCTGGTAGAGGGCGCGCTTGAGGTCAGTTTCAGCTCCACCAATTCCGACGAAATAGAGCACGAAGCACGGCGGTTTAGGGACATGGACCTCGTTGAGGGCAGGCACTTCACGGTGAGGATGTTCGAGGGCGGTAGGAAGGGCTATGTCTCGATCCTCAGAGAGGGTTTGGCGTACGCCGCCTGGCTTTCCATACACGGTTTCGACGAACAGCAGAAGCCGGTGGCTGAATTTGTGAGCTATATACTGGAGAGGGCCGAGAAGGAGGGTAAGGAAGTATATGAAAAAGCCAAGGAGATCGTGGAGAAGGGGAGGGCTAAGGGTTCCTTGAGACTTGCAGACGTTAGGGGGCTTATGTGGAAGTGGAAGACAGGAGGCACGTAGTGAGCGTCCTCAGCGGAGGGGCCGAGCTTGAGGAGAGGCAAGGCGGCAAACCCCTCTTGAGGAAAGATAACGGCGGAGGACGACGGTATACGGCGCGACTACGCGATTGCCTTAGCCGGCGCAATAGAAACAACGCGGCTAAGGGCTTCGCCATGGCTAGGGCCGACGCGCCGGGGCAGAGAGACAGACGCCGAAAGACTCGCCGCCCTTATAAAGGCCTTCACGGGCAGAGGGCCAAAGGTGTACAGCATGAAGGACGGCGAGATAATGGTAGAGTGCTACGAGGGACGTCTGGAGGGCTTCAAGCGCTACGCTGAGCTCGCCGACGCCATAGAGAGGTGGCTAGAGGAGGTGGGCCGGTGAGCCCCGCCATCTTCTGTCACCTCTCGTTTCTATACCTGTGGACGATAATAGCTATTACGATGTCAGCGGCGGATGCTGTAGCCGGTGATCCAAAGCCAATTGTACTTGCCGGCGAGGGTTATGAGGGCGGGGACCACGAGGGGGCGTATTATAAATGCGTCGAGTAGGGCGGCTAAGGCAATGGTAAAGCCTATTTGCCTGAGCAACAAGGTCTGAGACAACATGAGGGTGGAGAAGGCGGCGGCGAGTATTATGGCGGCGCCTGTGATTACGGGTCCTGTGGTCACAATGGCTGTTTTTATGGCCTCTTTTTCGTCGAGCCCATTCTCTATTTCTTCTCTTATTCGGGTGATTATGAAGATGTCGTAGTCTGTGCCTATGGCCATCAAGAAAGCGAAAAGCACCACTGGGACTAGCCAGTAGGTGGGCTGGCCCATGGCTTCTTGGAAGAGCGCCACCTCGGCGGCTAGGCTCCAGGCTATCGACATGAGGACTGTGGCCACTAGGCGGAGGGGTATCAGGAAGCTTTTGAGAAGAAAGGCGAGTATGAGGACTACGGCGGCTATGACCACGTAGATCTGGAGGCTCCAGAACTTGACATATATTTCGTTAAATATCACATTTTTCCAAGAGGCGGCTCCGCCGATTAGATAGGGGCCGTAGTAGGCGCGGAGCTGGTTTAGCCTTCTGTATACGTCAAGTAGCTTGTCTGATGTGTCTTCCAGCGACAGCTTGACGGCGACTATGTACCAATCGCCGCGTTTCTCTAGGGTGTAGTTAACGTAGTTTGGCAGTTTTTCCACCTCGTGTAGCAGTTCGGGGGGTGGCGGGTTCTTCATGGCTATGTAGGTGGTGGAGAGCGCCGTCACGTTTTTGAAGTAGGTCGTCGCGACCTCCAGCGCCTTTTTGTACTGAGTCTCGGGCATGGCTACGACGGGGTTTGTGGTGATTCTAAGCGTGGAGATTAGGAAGAGGAAGGAGAGAAGCGTGACCAGCGCAGCCGCTACGGCGACTAGGAGAGGTTTTTTGAGAGCTGTGTCGACCGCCTTTTCTAGCAACCTAGAGCGGCCTCTGTGGGCTGCGATAGTTTTCTTGGGCCAGAACACCCTGTCGCCGAGTAGGTAGAGGAGGGTAGGTAATATTAAGAAGATCGTCAAGACGATGAAGAGAGTGGTTATGAGGTAGCCTACGCCGATCGACTGCATAAAGGGCAGGCGGGATATGGCGAAGGAGCCCAGCGAGGTGGCGACTACCGCTGCACTGGCCGCTATGGCCCTGTTGGCGTAGCGCCATACCACCTTGACGGCCTCTGTCTTGTCTCTGCCGAGGGCCCGCTCCTCGGCGTAGCGGCTTACCATGAGCAACATGTAGTCGACGCCTATGGCGAATATCACCGGCGCCGCCATGTATACAGTCAGGTAGTAGATCTTCTGGATTTCGTGGATTTGGTAGAAGAAGCCCATGACCCCGAGGTAGGTGAGGCCCACGGCGGAGATTATGAGGACCGGCGCCGCGAGGGTCCCCATGACGTAGAGCAACACTGTGAAGAGGGCGGCGGCTGTGGTTCTGTCGATTTTAGACACGTCTTCTGTCACGACTTGTGTGAAGCTTTTTAGGAGGAAGGACGTGGAGACGGGCACGCCGAGTTGCGGCGGCACGTTGGGCATCTCCTCACTGCTTTTGACCACGGCGAGGGCGTATTTGTCCTGGTACACCAGGTCGGCGGCGCCCGCTATTGAATATATAGTAGGCGGGGGGTACCTCGTCGTTAAGTTCCTCATAAGATCAGACTTAAACATCTCTACGGCCTTCTCCACGTCTCCGCCGCAGATGAGGTAGGGGAGGTACGGCCTCATGGGGGGCGGGGTCTGGTTTATCAGCTGCACATAGACGTACTGCCTCACGCCGACTGCGGCCACGGCGCGGGCTAGGTCTATCAACGTTTTGTTGAGCCTCGTGGCGAGTATGGCCTCCGTCACGT